>CAUJGC010000305.1 GCA_963169075.1 Myxococcota bacterium | reverse complement strand
TGTGGAGGTGGTGGCCGGGGGGGGGGTGGGGGTGGGTGTGGGGGGGGGTGATGTGGTGGAGGGGGATCATCAGAACTCGCAGCGATGCGTTGCGCGGGAGCGGGCGCTGCTCTAGTGTGTAAAGCGAAGGAGCAGGAGCCCGGGGGCGGGGTCTCCTCAGAGTCCCATGAGATCAACCTGAGTGCAAGAGAGGACGCGCGATGAAGAAGCTCTCCTGGTGTATCGGCCTGGCGTTGGCGCTGGGGCTGTGGGGTTGCGGCGAGGACCTCGCCGCGGGCGGCGGTGCGGGCGGCCTCAACAGCGGCACGAACAACGAAAACAATGTAAACAACAATACAAATAACCAACAAAACAACGCAAACAACTCAAGCGGCGAGACGTGTGTCGACCGCGACGGGGACGGCTACAAGGCGGGGAGCGGATGCCCCGCCGGGACGCCGCAGGACTGCGATGACGGCGACGGGGGGGTGAGCCCGGAGGTCGCGGAGGTGTGCGGCGACGGACGCGACAATGATTGTAGCGGCGTCGCGGACGACGGCTGTCCTTGCGGGCTGGGCGAGACACGCCTGTGCTCGGCGGCGGGTGATCCGCTGCGGCTGGATGAGACGATGCGTTGCAGGGCGGGAGTGCAGTGGTGCGACGGGGGGTCGTGGTCGAGCATCTGCGAGGGGGAGATCGGCCCCGTGGAGGAGTCCTGCAACAGCGTGGACGACGACTGCGACGGCGCGGTGGATGAAGAGGTGCGGGACGGGCTGGGTCGTTGCCTGAGCGACAACCCGCCGCCGCTGGAGGAGCTGTGCGGGGCGAGCGGAGAGGGCAACGGCCTGGACGACAACGGCGACGGGCAGGTGGACGAGACGTGCAGCTGCGCGGTGGCGGGCGGCGACGCGGTGGCGCGGATGGACCAGCCCTGCTACTCGGGGTCGATCCAGACCCTTGGGGTGGGCGTGTGCCGCGGCGGGACGCGGGACTGCGTGGGCGGCGCGTGGGGGGTGTGCGGGGGGGAGGTGCTCCCCAGCGAGGAGGTCTGCGGGGACAACCTGGACAACGACTGCGACGGCTTCATCGACGAGGTGTGCCCGCGCTGCGAGCCGAGCGGCGCCGAGGTGTGCGACGGGGCGGACAACGACTGCGACGGCGCGGTGGACGAGGGGGCGAAGAACGCCTGCGGCGGGTGCGGCGAGGTCGCGGCGGCGGAGGTGTGCGGCGACGGGCTGGACAACAACTGCAACGGGGCCGTGGATGAGGGGTGCGCGTGCAGCGCCCCGCAGCAGGCGTGCTACACCGGCCCCGCCGAGGCGGCTGGCGTGGGTCGCTGCGTCCAGGGGACGCAGACCTGCAACGGAGAGTTCTTCGGCGCCTGCGCGGGCTCGGTGCTGCCGGTGGCGGAGCTCTGCGGCGAGGGTCAGGGGAACGGGATCGACGACGACTGCGACGGTCAGGTGGACGAGGGGTGCGGCTGCGCCGAGGGGGCGACGCGCCCCTGCGGGCGGGACGCCGGGAGCTGCGCCTACGGGACGCAGCGCTGCGAGGCGGGGGCCTGGGGCGCTTGCACCGGCGGTGTCGGCCCGGGGGTGGAGAGCTGCGACGGGGTGGACAACGACTGCGACGGGCTCACCGACGAGGAGCTGGTGAACGCCTGCGGGACCTGCGGCGACTCGTGCTACCTGGAGCCCGCCGATCCGACGACCACGGGCGCGCGCGACGAGGGCGCGCAGGTGATCAGCGCCGACGATCCGACCAACCCGACGGGGCGCCCCGGCGTGACGCTCTCCCAGAACTCCTTCCTGCCGCCGTTCCTCTGGGCTGCGAACCACGACGACGACACGGTGTCGCGCTTCAACACCGACCGGGAGGAGGAGGAGGGGATCTACTGGGTGGGCGACAACCCGTCGCGCACGGCGGTGGATCTGGACGGCAACATGTGGGTCGGCGGCCGCGATGACGGGCGGCTGACGAAGATCCTGTGGGATGTGAACACCTGCCCGGATCGCAACGGCAACGGCCAGATCGACACGTCGCGGGCCGCGCCGGGTCAGGCGCCGGTGCGGATCAACAGCGCCGCCGATCCGCTGGCGGATGAGTGCGTGGTGTTCAGCGAGGTGGTCAACACCGATCGGCGCTCGATCCGGGGGATCGCGCCCGATCCGATGGGTCGGATCTGGATCGGCTACACCGGCGGCGGGGTGCAGTACATCGATCCGCACACGTTCACGCTGGGGCCGTTCATCGACGCGGGCGGCGCGCCGCTCTACGCGCCGGACGCCGAGGGCGTCCAGCGGCTCCAGGAGGGGCAGACCGGGAACACCGGCGGCGTCTATGGGCTGGTGGTGGACTCGCAGGGCTTCCTCTACACCAGCTCGTACAACCGCAACACGCTGGCGCGGCTGGACACGCGGACGGGGCAGTGGGTGGCGCTGTACACGCAGGTGGGCTGCGGCTCCTACGGGATCGCGGTGGACGGGCGCAACCGGATCTGGCTGGGGAGCTGGCCGGGCTGCGGGGGGGCGGGGATGTTCGATCCCCGCACCGGGCGCCTCTACGGGTTTGGCGTCCCGAGCGGCTTCACGGTCACGCCGGGGAGCACGACGCAGGTGCTCTTCGGGGAGCGCGGCCAGGCGGTGGGGGACTCGGGCTGGGCGACGACCGGCGTGGGCGTCGAGCCTGCGACGGGCCACGTCTGGGTGTCCTTCTACGCCCAGGGCTATACGGGGCGCCTGGTGGTGAACGAGGAGGATCTGGCCCAGAGCCGCTGGTACTTCGTCGGGGCGGTGAAGAACGCCGACGGGACAAACCTCCCCGGGGTCGGCAACGATCTGCGGGGCGTGGGCTTCGACCGCAACGGGTTCGCCTGGACCCTGGGCCTGGCCAGCAACAAGCTCTTCAAGATCGATCCGATGAACGACGCGCAGCCTGACAACCCCGGCGCGGCGCGGCGCTCCGACACCATGCCCGAGGGCAAGCCGATCGGCGTGGGGACCCACTACACCTACTCGGACTTCACCGGCTCGACGGTGCTCTCCTTCACGGCGCCGCGCGGGTTCTGGCGCTACACCTTCGAGTCGGGCTTCGGGCAGGCGCAGGTGGACGCGGTGGACTGGGCGGCGACGGCGCCTCAGGGGACGGGGCTTGGGCTCCGCCTGCGGGCGCTGGACGCCGCCGGCACCCCGGGGCCCTGGCTGCCGGCCGAGAGCAACGGCGTGCCTCAGTACTTCAGCTACAACCCGGTGCTGGCTCAGGAGACGCTGCTCTTGAGCCAGCACGGCGGCTCCATCCTGGGGGCGCGCTTTGAGGTGGAGGTGCGCCTGACGACCAACAACAACGAGGTCCGCCCCATCCTCCACGACGTCAAGCTGCGGTGGCAGCGCCCGTGAGGGGTTGTTTTTGAGGGCGGCTGGGGGTCGTTGACCCCCAGCCGCAAGGGGCAATGTGGCGCTAAATATACAGAAATAGACATGCTTTGCATGTCTATTTCTGCTTTTTGTGAGGGGAGAGGGTGCCTCCGGCGGCCGGGGGCGAGCCGCCCCCGGACCCCCATTTTTTCAGGACATGCTCATCAGGAGCGCCGCTGCGTCGTCGTGCCCCTGGAGGCGCGCGAGGTCGAGGGGGGTGCGCCCGAGGTGATCGCGGGCGTTGAGATCGGCGCCCGCGGCCTGGAGGGCGAGGAAGACCTCGGGGGGGCAGCCGGTGAGGGCGGCGTGGTGGGCGACGGTCTGGGCCTGGGCGGGGGTGGTGAGGTTGGGGTCGGCGCCTGCGGCGAGGAGGCGCGGCAGCAGCGCGTGGCGCTTGAAGAGGGCGAGGTCGTGGGCGAGGGTGTGGCCGCGCTCGGAGCGGGCGTTGAGATCGGCGCCCGCGGCGATGAGGCGCTCCACCAGCGCCTCGTCGCCGCGCCAGGCGGCGGCGAAGGTGCAGAGGTCCAGCGGCGCTCCGGCCAGGAGGAGGCGGTCGGCCAAGGCGAGGCAGCCCCCCCAGGAGGCGACCCACCAGAGCGGGTGGTGGGAGCGGTCGCCGCGGAGGAAGTCGTCGGGGCGCTGACGGGCGTGGAGATCGGCTCCGGCGGCGAGGAGGAGGTCTGCGGCCTCCAGGGCCGGGGCGGCGCCGAGGGCGCGCCACGCGCGGGAGGCGCCGAGGGCCATGAGGGGGGTCCGGCCCTCGCTGTCGCGGGTGTCGGGGTCGGCCCCGGCGGCCAGGAGCGCCCGGAGGCGCGGGAGGTCGCCGGTCGCGGCGGCGTCGTGGAGGGAGGCGGGGGGCGCGGCGGCGGTGACGGCCTCCAGCAAGGCGGCGTCGCCGCAGGCGGCGGCCAGGCCGCAGGGGGTGAGGCGCTGGAAGGCGGTCGGCGCGGCGAGGTCGGCCCCTGCGGAGGCGAGGAGGCGAAAGACCTGGACGTGTCCGGGGTGCTTGTCGCCTTTGGGGGCGAGGCATCGGTAGAGGGGGGTGTCGAGGGGCTGGAGGGGGTTGGCGCATAAAGGCGAGGCGCCCGCGTCCAGGAGGCGCTGGAGGGCCGCAGGGTGCCCGGCGGCGCAGGCCTCGCGGAGGGGCGGCCAGGCCGCCGCCAGCGCGGGGTGCAGGCGCAGGAGGGCGGCGGCCTCGTCGGCGTCCCCGGCGGCGCAGGCCGCGGTGAGGCGCTTGAGCGGCTCCGGCGGCGCGCTCACCGGCGCCTCCCCACCCCCCAGGCCGCCGCCAGCAGCAGGAGGAGCCCCGCGACGGAGGCGCCGCCCTGCCCTGCCCTGCCCTGCGCCGCGGCGCAGCCCAGCTCCGTGCGCACGCCGCCCGGCGGCCCGTCAGCCAGCGTGAAGCGGCGCACCTCCGACCAGGCGCCGGCCTCCTGGCCGCGCAGGGCGCGCACGCGCCAGCGCCAGCTCCCCGCCTCCTCCAGCGTCACCGCGCGCTCCGGGGCATCCCCGGCCGCAGGCTCCACGACCTGCGCCGCCCCGTCGGGATCGATCAGCTCGATCTCCCAGGCGTCCGGCGCCTCTCCTGCGGGGCTCCAGCGGAGCAGGACCGGCTCGTCCAGCGGCAGGCGGGCGCCGTTCAGCGGCTCCTCCAGCGTGGGCGCGTCGAGCGGCCCGGGGCCGCCGCCAGCGCCCACCAGCTCCACAGGCGGCGTCCAGGCGCTGGCGACGCCGGAGGCGTCCACCGCGCGCCCTCGCCAGCTCCACGCCTCCCCGGCCTCGACGGTCCCCGCCTCCCAGGTGACCTCCCCGCTCCCGCCCTCCTCCACCGCCAGCGGCCCCGAGGCGCGCGCAGCGTCGCCCTGGGCGGGGATCAGCTCCAGCTCCACCGTGACGGCCTCGCCTTCCGGGTCGGGCGCCGCCTGCGCCGTGAGGCGGAGCGCCCCCGGAGACACCTCCCCCGGCGCCGGGTTCAGGAGGCGCGGCGGCGGCGGCGGCGCGTTGTACGACGACCACCGGAAGCTCCACGGCGCGCTGGTCGGCCCCTCGCCCCAGCGGTCAGCGGCGCGGGCCGTCCAGCTGTAACGTGCGTCCTCCAGCAGCTCACCCTGGATATAGGCTTTGATCTCTCCTTCCTGCGCGAGCAGATTCGGGAGCGTCGCGACAAGCGCGCCCTCGGCGTCGCGCACCTCCAGCGTGGTGAGCAGGAGATCCCCGTCCGGGTCCGAGGCCTCGGCCACGCGGAGGGTGACGACGCCCCCCTGGACCAGCGCGCCATCAAGCGGCTCCAGGAGGGTCGGCGCGCCAGGGAGCCCCGAGCGGCTCGGGTCGCGGCCCAGCGCGCAGGCCAGCGCCAACGAGACGCCGTCGCCGTCCGGGTCCTGCTGGTCGTCGCCCGGATCGGTGGGGTCGGCCCCGGCGGCGTCCTCGCAGAGGTTGGAGGCGCCGCCGCCGTCGCTGTCCGCGCCCTGGGGCGTGATCTCCAGCGTCAGCGTGTCGTTGTCCGCGCCGTCGTTGACCCGGAGGCGCAGCGTCTCCACCGCCGTCAGCGGCGGCGCCGAGAGGCGCTGGCAGAAGAGCGGCGGCGCCGCCTCGCAGGCCTCTCCAAGCGCGAAGGGGCTCACCCCCAGCAGGCGCCAGTTGAGCGCGTCGTCGCCGGGGTCCCAGGCCCACGCCTCGGCGGCGTAGGGCGCGCTGGCGGGGGCCTCGACGGGGAGGCCGCCCAGGAGGCGCGGGGCGACGTTGGCGACGGTGACCTGGACCTCGGCGGAGGTCACGCCGCCCTCCCCGTCCCGCGCCTCGATCTGGACGCGCTGGGCGCCGTCCCCAGGCCAGGTCCAGGCCAGCTCCAGGCCCTGCGGGGCCGGCGCGGTCACGCTCTGGCCGTCGTCGAAGCGCCAGGTGATCTCCAGCGGGTCGCCGCCGGGATCGCTGGCGTCGAGGCGGAGGAGCGCCGGGAGGCCCTCGTCGGCGCGGAGGGTGGCGGGCGCCTCCAGGCGCGGCGGGAGGTTGAGGATGGCGAGGGTGGCGCGCGCCTCCGCGCTGCCGCCAGGCCAGGAGGCGCGCGCGGCGATCTCCAGCGTGTCCTCGCCTGGAGCGTCGAAGCGCGCCGTGGGCTGGAGGGCGTCCAGGAAGACGCCGTCGCCGTCGAGATCCCAGCGCCAGGTGATCACCTGACCGGAGACGCCGGAGAGGAGGGCGTCCACACGGACCTCCGCCCCCTCCTCCACCTGCTGCGGGGCGACCAGGGTCACCCGGGGCTCACCCGTGGCCGCGCCGATGGTGACGAGCACGGCGGTGGGCGGCGAGAGGTTGACGCCGTCGCTGACCTGCACCTGCACCTGCACCTGGCCCGTGAAGTCCGAAGGCGGCGCGTAGGTGAAGGCCCCGGCGCCCGGATCGGTCCAGGTCCACACGCCGACCTCGGGCTCGACGAGGGTGGAGAAGGTGACCTCGGGGCTGTCGGCGTCGCTCCAGGCGAGGACGCCCACCAGGGGGACGCCCGCAGGCGTCTCCAGCGCGGCGGGGGTGATCTCGGGCGCCGCGTCGTCGTCCAGGATGCGCCCGGTCACCCGCGAGGTCGCCAGCGTGAGCGCCGGGTTGTCCAGCGCGAGGGTGACGGTGAGGTCCTCCTCGGGCTCCGCCCGCTCATCTGGCACAAGTCTCACCTCAAACGAGGCGCGCTGCGCTCCCGGCGGGAAGGTCAAGACGCCCTCGCCGGGGGTGTAGTCCAGATCCGCCAGGGCGGCGCCGTCTTCGGTGGCCCAGCGGAGCGTGACGGGGGCCGCGGCGGGAGCGCTGAGGGTGGCCTCGAAGGTGAGGCGGCCCCCGGCGGGCTCGTCGCCTTCGGCGGCGCTGGCCGGGGCGACCTCGATCCGCGGGGCGGCGGGCTCGTCCACGATGACGTCGACCGTGACCGGATCGAGGGCCGCCCAGGCGGCGGGGGCGTCGGCCTCCACCCGGAGGGTGACGCGCTCCGTGCGCCCCGGGTTGTAGGTGGGATCGACGCGGGGGGTGACGGTGACCTGCTGCGGGCCGGCGTCGCCGTCCGCCAGGAAGGTGAGGCGCGTCGGCGTGACGTCCAGCCCGGCGGTGGCGCTGAGGTCGAGGTTGATGTCCTCCTCGGGGGCGGCGGCCAGGGCGACCGAGAAGGTGACAGGGGCGCCCTCGGCGGCGCGGAGGGCCGTGGGATCGACGAGGAGGCCCGGCCGGTCGTTGTCCACGCGGGAGACGGGGACATCCAGCGCGGCGCCGCTGTAGCCGGCGTCCGTGGAGGTCGCGACCAGGCGGACGGTGAGGAGCTGGGGGTTGACCGGGGCGAGGGCGTCGTCTTCGGGGGCGGTGAGCGCCACGCTCTGGGGGGTGTTCCAGGCGGCGGCGGTGAAGGTGAGGGTCGCCGGGTTGGCCTGGAGGCCCCCGGGGGCCATGACGGCGACGGTGACGGGGTTGCGGGGGCGCGAGCGGAGGGCGACGGGGAGGCTCACAGGGGGGCCGCCCTCCGCCACGCTCGGCGCGCCCATCACGGCGACGCTGAGGCCCGCGGTGTCGTTGTCCTCCAGGCGGAGGGAGAGCTGGGGCGCGGCGATGGCGTCGTAGACGGGATCGGCGCTGTTGAGGTTGCCGTTGAGGGTGACGGTGCGGCTGGGGTCGTCCTGGTCGTCCTCGGGGTAGCGGACCTCCAGGGTCTGGGGGGTGTCCCAGTTGGCGGCGGTGAAGGTGAGGGAGGACGGGACGAGCTGAAAGCCGATGGGCGCCCAGGTGAGGGTCACCGAGGCGGCGGGCTGGGAGGTCAAGGCGAGGGTGTAGCGCTCCTGGGTGGCGCCCTCCACGAGCGGCGCGCTGGTGAGCTGGGTGAGGGCGACGCCTGCGGTGTCGTCCTCCGCGATGTCCAGGGTGAGCTCTTCGATGAGGAGGTCTGTGAAGAGCGGGTCGCCGCTGTTGGCCGACGAGGCGCGCAGGCGCAGGACGACGGTGCGATCTTCGGCGGCGATGTCGTCTTGAGCCGCCTCCAGGAGGAGGGTCCAGGGGTCGAGCGGGAGCGGGTCCTGGCTGCTCCAGGTGAACGAGGCCGGCGCAGCGTTCAGACCGGCGCCCTGCACGGAGGCCGTGAAGGTCCAGCTCGTACTGGGGAAGGGCGGCTCGACGAGCTGGATCTGGAGCGGGAGGGAGTCTCCTTCGATCAAGCCAGGCAGGGGGGCGGGGCTGATGCTGAGGCGCGGGCCGTCGTCATCGACGATCGCGATCCCCTGGAGCGTGACGCGGCGCCCGTCCAGGGTGGGGTCATCGCTTGTAATATCCATGACGAGATCATGATATCTCAAGCCATTGATATCCATATCGTCTTGGACGAGGATCGGGAGGAGGTAGCTCGCCTCACCCTGGGCGACCTCCAGGACGCCGCCGCCAGCGGGGAGGAAGGGACCGCCGGTGATCTCGAGGGTGAAGGCCGGGAGGGGGCCGGCGGGGTCGCGCTCCAGCGAGAGGCTGAGGGGGCCGCCCTCGACGGCGCGGCGTGCTCCTTCGAAGGTGAGCCCGGGCACGCCGGGCAGGCGGCGCACTCCCAGCTCGGGGGGAGCCTCGGGGTGCTCCTGGCTGCACGCGGTGAGGAGCGCGGCGATGAGGAGCGCCAGCGAGGCGAGGCGGCGGCGAGCGTGTCGCATGGTGTGGTGCCTCAGAGGTCCAGGTGGAGGCCCCCGCGGAGCATGAAGGCCAAGGCGAGGTCCGGGAGGGCGGCGTGGGCGCCGAGGCCGACCGACCACCCCAGCGACGGGGTGAGGGGTGAGGCCAGGCGGGCCTCAAGGCCCGCGTGCCAGGGTCCGGCGGCGGCGAGGAAGCGCTGCTCTCCGACGCGGAGGCCGACGTCCTGGGCGCCCCAGCTCAGGTGCGCCGCGCCGAGGACATCGAAGGCGGCGACGCGCAGGAGGAGGAGATCGGCCTGGGCGCCGAGGAGGGCGGCGGGCGCCGGGGCGCGGCCCTCGACCCGGAGGCCCACCCAGGCGTGATCGGTGAGGGCGAAGAGGGCGGTAGCCTCCAGGGCGTGGCCGAGGCGCGCGATCTGGAGGCCGTCGAGGCTGTCCTGGGCGCCGTCACGCGGGATGCGGTCGAGGGGTTGGCCGCCCTCGTTGCGGAGGTCGCCGGAGGCCCAGCCGAGGCCCGCGCCGTAGCGGAGGCCGAGGCGGAGGCCGAGGGGCTCGCCGGGGGGCGGCGCCGCCTCCTCCAGCGCGAGGGCAGCGCGGGTGGTGTCCATGGCGCGGATCTCGACCAGGACCTCGGCCTGGCGGGCGTCCTGGGTGAGGAGGGCGCGGTAGACGCCGGGGCGCATGGGGTCGCTGACGGCGCCGCAGGTGAGGGGGTGGCGGGCGCTGTCAGCGTCGATGAGGACGAGGTCGCCCGGGGGGCACTCGATGACGATGCGGCCCGGGCAGGTGGCGAGCAGCTCCTCGCGGTAGCGGGCGACGTGCCCCGCGACGACCTCGGGGTCGAGGCCCGCGATGGGCGGGGCCTGGAGGGCGCGGGCGAAGGCGTCCTCGGCCTCGTAGCACTGGCCGTCCTTCTGGAGGGCGCGGCCGAGGTTGAGCCAGGTGACGTTCAGCTCGCCCAGGCGGAGGGCGCGCTGGAGGGCCCGGATGGCGCGGGGGAAGTCGCCGGCGTCGCTGGCTGCAGCGCCCTCGTTGATCAGCTCCAGCTCCTCGGGGGTGGGCTGGACGGGCTGCTGGGCGTCGGCTGGAGCGGGCGCCAGGAGGAGGAGCGCCGCGACGGGGAGGGTCAAGGTGAGGCGGCGCATCACTGGGCGATCCGTACACCGGCAGGCGGGGAGGCGGGGGTCTTGCGGGGCGCGTCGCGGCGGGGCTCGCGCGGCGGGGCGCGCCGCGCGACCGGGGCGGCGACGGGCTCCAGCGTGGCGTCCAGGCGCTCGGCCTCGGCGGTGAGGGTCTTGAGGAGGGGCTCATGGCGAGGCAGCTCCAGGCGAAGCTCGACCTCGCCTTCGCCCACCTCCTCGCGGTCGAGGGTGAGGGGCGTGGCGCCGAGGCGACGCTCCCCGATGAAGACGGCGGCGCCCGCGGGGGTGCTCTCGATGAGGACGCGCCGGGGCGCGACGACGACGGGCTCCTCCGGGGCTTCGGTGGGGGGCGCCGCTGGGGCCTCCTCGACCGGGGCCTCCACGACCGGAGCCTCCTCGACCGGGGCCACCTCGACCGGAGCCGCCTCGACCGGGGCCCCAGCGAGGGCGCCAGGCCCCTCCGGCGCGTCCTCGCCGCTCCCCAGGAGGAAGGCGGCGACGCCGAGGGCGGCGAGCAGCGCGACGGCCCCGGCGGCGGCGACGCCGAGGAGGAGGCCCCGACGCGGCGGCGGCGCCGTCAGGGCCGGGGCTGCGGCGAGGGCCGGAGCAGGCGCGAGCGCAGGCTCCGCGCGGCGCTGGGGCGCGGGCTGGTTGGGGAAGTCGATGGCGAGCGCGCTGGTGACCTCGGAGGCGTCGAAGCCGCGGAGGGTCGGGTCGCTCTCGTCGTCGTCGTCCAGCGGGGTGGCGAGGGCGACGGGGGCGCTGACGACGACCTCGGCGGAGCTGCCGCTGCGGCCCTGGAGGTGGAGGTCATTGAGAGAGACGGTGTGGGCGACGGTCTGGAGGCTGCCGGTGTTGGGCGGGCGCTCCTCGGCGGGGGTGGCGAGGGAGCGGAGGTTGCCCGAGATCATGGCGAGGCTGTGGGTCGCGTCCGGGTCGTCGATGGAGGAGGGGATGTCCTGGATTGGGACGGCGCGAAGGGCGTCCGCGAAGGCGTCGGCGTTGGCGGTCCTGAGCTTGTGGTTCTTCTGGAGCGCGTTGGCGAGGACGGGGCCGAGGGGGCTGGCCATGAGGGGCGCGGGCAGCTCCAG
>CAUJGC010000304.1 GCA_963169075.1 Myxococcota bacterium | reverse complement strand
TCCGTGCTTAGATGATTACCCGACCTAGAGATACGTCAGGGATCGCTCATTCCTTCCCGGCTTACATTTGACTACATCTTCTTACTTAATGCCTATTCCCCGTGACGGGGGAGCTCCGCCGAGACGTCGCTGCGCTCCCTGCTCCCTGCGGTCGCCCGCGGCCCTACGGGCCGCGCAGCCTCCCACCGGAGCCCACCCGTCCCCACCCGATCGCGTCGGTGTCCCCCCGTCACGGGGGGGACCGGCCCCGTTCCGCCGACGAGCGCAGCGAACAGGAGGTTACGGCGCCGAGGGGGTTACGAAACCTTGGGATCGGCCTTGACCTCTCGCACCTCGTCGAATAGGTTGCAGCCGCTTTGGGGGCGCCGTCGGGGCGCGCCAACCTCATTCGAATGCGAGTTCAGTCAAGGCAGGGCAGGTCCATGACGCACAAGAAGTTGGAGAACATCGACCGCGAGCACCTGGAGGTCGTCGGCGGAAAGACGAAGCCCCAGGAAGAGCTGCACGTCAAGGTCGAGCCCGTTGAGCAGGATGTGCTCATCATCGTCACCCGCGCCTTTGGTCCGACCGGAGCGAACCTGGTGGGGCTGACCGACGTGGAGTTTGACGGCTACCCGGCGGTGACGGTGGGCGTGCGGGTCAACGGCCAGGAGGGCCTGGTGCACCTCAGCCCCTTCCACGGGGATCGGCGCAAGGTGGCGTTCGGAGAGATCGAGGACGGCGCGCGCTGCGAGCTCTTCTGCCCCGTGACGCGCGCCCCGCTCCCTCGCCTGGTGGACGGTGACGCGGAGGGTCGCCCCGGCTACTACGCGCTCTATCTGACCCCGGAGCTGAGCCGCGGCGAGATGGTGCTCCTGAGCGACATCTGGAACGACTACACCTCCCGGATCATCGACAACAACGAGCTGATCAGCGAGTGGATGGCGGGCCGCCACCAAAGCTGATCCCGGTGGGGTCTTTCGGCTTATTGCTCGGCGGGGGTGGGTCCAGCGCGACCCAGATGATGCCCGCCAGGAGGCTCCCCGCCCCCGCCGAGGCGACACCCCACTTCCACTCCCCCAGGATGAAGAGCACGATGGCGCCGCCGATCGCCAGGGCGAAGAGGAGCAGGCCGATCTGATTGCGGTTGAGCCCGCCGACTTGCACCGCCGGGCTGGCCTCGGGCTCCGGCGTCGGGGCGCTGGCCGGCGCCTCCGGCGTGAGGCTGCGCTCCTTGGGGGCATGATCCGCCGCCCAGTGGCACTTCTTGTACTTGACGCCGCTGCCGCACCAGCAGGGCTCATTGCGTCCAGGCTCGGTGTTCATCGTCTCCTCCAGGGTCTACCGGGCGCGGCCCCGCTCCGCACCTCCCGCCAAGTGTCGCGCGGAGACACGGCGAGGTCAACCCCCCCGGGGCCGTAACCTCCTGCTCGCTTTGCTCGCAGGAGGAACAGCCCCGGCCCCCCCCGTGACGGGGGGGCACCGCCGCTGGGGGGGGCGGTGGGACAGGTGATGGGGGCGCGGGGTCTGGTGGCGAGCTTCGCTTGCTGTCGGTGCTCCCCCGTCACGGGGGGAGCCGGCTCCGTTCCGCTGCACGAGCGTAGCGAGGGCGGCGGTTACGGAGCCGAGGGGCTCACTCGGGATCGCAGACGCCGTCGCAGGTGGCGGTGATGAGGCCGCCGGGGCGGAGGAAGGCGTCGACCTGCTGGATCATGGCGGGGGTGATGCGGACGCTCTCGTGGACCTTGTTGTCAGCGTCGGGGACGGTGGCGTAGGTGCCGGGGAGGGGGCCTTCGAGGAGGAAGTCCACCTCGACGAGGGCGGAGCCGTCGAAGGGGGGCTGGGCGTCGGGGAGGAGGGGGATGGCGCGCGGTGCGGGCTGGAGGAGGCTGAGGCCCATGCTCCTGGCGAGGCGGTGTGAGGCGGGGTTGGGGACGAGGGCGTCTCCGATGCCGATCTGCATGAGGACGCGCCGCGCGGCGGGGGTGTCGGGGAGGGTGGGGTGGAGGACCTCGCGGCTCCAGGTGACGGGGTCGATGGGGTCGAAGGCGCTCTGGAGGGTGGCGATCCAGCGCTGCTGGTCGAGGGGGTCGCGGAGCTTCTGCCGCGCGACGAGGAGGAGCGGGCCGAAGGCGAAGGAGCGGAACATCATGAAGGTGTAGGGGCCGCCGCCGACGGAGAGGGCGGCGCGCTCGACGCGGGGCGCCATGGCGAGGTAGGCGGTGCCGAGGATCTGCCCGTTGCTCAGGCCGTAGAAGGTGAGGGAGGCGGGATCATAGGCTGAATCATCGTTCATTTTGACGGCGGGGTGCTCCGCCAGGGGGCCTTGGGCGATGAGGTCCAGGGCGAGGTGGTGGATCATGGCCTGCTGGAGCCTGTAGACGAAGCGGACGGCCTGATCGGGGGTGTTGAGGAGGCTCTCGGCCAGGGGGAGGGCGTCGCTCTGGGTGAAGCCGAGCCAGTCTACGGCGATGAGGGCGGAGCGGGAGGCGTTGGCGAACTTGAGGGAGCTGGCGACGGTGGTCTCGTAGCGGGTGCCGAAGAAGCCGTGTCCGTAGTGGACGAGGCGCGCCGGGCCATCCTGGGGGTTGTCGAGGAGGGTCTGGGGGAGGATGAGGGTGAAGGGGACCTCGACGGTGCCGTTGCGCGCGACGCGGCCGCTGGCGTCGCGGTGGAGGGCGGGGGTGCGGGTGTCGTCGAGGTCTTCGAGGTAGAGGGGGGCGAGGAAGGCGCCGTCGATCTGGCGGGCGATGCCGGGGGCGGGCTGCTCGGTGACCTCGACGCGGAGGAGGGCGGGGGGCTCCTGGGCCCAGAGGGCGAGGGCGTCGGCGCGCATGGCCTGGAGATCGCCGGTGGCGGAGTCGAAGGACTGGGTGGTGAAGTCCCAGGCGAGCTGGAGGTCCTGGGGCTGGACGCCGAGGGCCTCAAGGCGGGGGAGGAGGGTGGCGCGGTAGCGGACGGCGCGGGCCTGGGTGGCGTCGTCGGCGTCGTCGGGCGGCGCGAGGGTGCGGGCGAAGCCCTCGGGCGGGGGGATGAGGTCGCCGTCCGGGGTGCGGAGGTGCTGGAGGGCGACGATGTAGCGGGTGGCGTTGTCGAGCCTGGCGAGGGGGTGGATGAGGAGGGCCTGCCGGAGCGGATCGGCGGCGTTGGGGTCCAGCTCGGCGAAGTGGGGGACGAGGTCGCCGGTGTCGGCGTTGATGAGGAGGGTGGGGCTCTGGGGGGTGAGGGTGGGTGCGGGATCGTCGGTCCAGAAGGTGAGGGGGGTCGGGTCGATGGGGGCGCCGAGGATCGCGAGGATCGTGGGGCTGTGGGAGAACCCATCGGCGGGGTGGTGGGGGTAGGGATCGAGGGGTTGGCCCTGGGCGGAGGTGATAGCGACGCCGGGGGGGATGGCGACGCGGCGCCCGGTGGGGGTGTCGGGGTCGGCGGTCAGGAAGACATCGGAGGGCCAGGGGAGGAGGCAGTCGAGGTGCGGGGCGAGGGGGTTGCAGCCGTCGGGCGGGGTGGTTGGCGGGGCGTCGGGGGTGTCGGCGTCGTGGGCGTCGTGGGCTGTGGAGGCGTCCGGGGCGTCTGGGGCGTCGTCTGGGGCGGCGGCGTCGGC
>CAUJGC010000303.1 GCA_963169075.1 Myxococcota bacterium | reverse complement strand
GTTCGTCCAGGCTTTGCCTGGACGTTACGGCCCCGGGGGGGTTGCCGTCACGGGGGGGACCGGGGCCGTGCGTCCAGGCTTTGCCTGGCCGTTACGGCCCCGGGGGGGGCACTGGCAGCCCGTGGTCAGCGGCATCCCGTTGGCGCAGACGCCGGGGCTGAAGGGGCCGGTCGAACCCGCCGCCGCCTCGTGGCGGGTAAAGGTGCCCGCGCTGTCCAGCTCGGGCTGGCGCACCCAGCTCCGGCCGCTGCTGGTGTCTCCATAGGTGTAGTCTGCCAGCACCTCGCCGCTCGCGCCGATGACCTTCACGGTGTCGCCGCCGTTGGCGAACTGGAAGGTGGAGGTCGCCACCAGGGAGGTCATCCCGGGGAAGGTGGCCAGCGTGGCCCCGTTCTGGATGCCGCCGAAGATGATCAGGCCGGTGTTGGGCTCCAGGCAGCCGCGGAGGGTCGCCTTCACCGTGTCGTCCTTGCGGACGGTGATCCCCTCGACGCGGAGGGTCTGGTTGCTGACGTTGAAGAGCTCGACGAACTCATCCTGGGCGGCGTCGCGCACGCCGTCGCCGTTGGTGTCGCCGGTGGCGTTGTTGGGCACATCCCCCAGGACCTCGTTGAGGACGAGCTGCGCGCTGGTGGGGACTGCGCCCTCGCAGGCGGGCACGTCGGGCTCGGCGTCCATCATGTCGCCGCCGTCCATGTCGGGGCCGGTGTCCATGCCGCCGTCCATGTCCATACCGGCGTCGCCGTCGGACTCCACCGGGACGCTGGGGCACCCCTCCGAGAGGAGGGTGCCGTTGGCGCAGGTGCCGGGGCTGTAGAGGCGCCCCGGCGCCAGGTCGGTGTGGGGCACCAGGTCGGCGGTGTCCTGAAGCTCGACGAAGCGGTTGAGGGACACCGCCCCCGAAGAGGGCAGCGTCAGCATGGAGATCAGCGCGCCGCCCGCCGTGTGGAGGCTGATGCGGCTCCCGCCGCTGTTGGAGAAGCCGAAGGTGGAGCGCGCCTTCTCGACGTAGGCCTCCCCCATCCGCTCGGGCGGGGTGCCGCCGCCGAAGATCACCAGCGAGCCGCCGGGCGGCAGGCACGCCAGCCCCACCGTGGCCTTGACGGTGTCGTCCTTGCGGATCTCCATCCCGCCCACCCGCAGCGTCTCACCGGAGATGTTCACCAGCTCGATGAACTCATCCTGCGCCGCGTCCCGGACGCCGTCCAGGTTGACATCGCCCATGACGGGATCGTTGGGGACGTTGGCGAGGACCTCGTTGATCATGATCCGCTCGCCCACGTTGCTGGCGGTGGGCTCGGGGGCGTCGGGGCACCCCGTGGGGGTGTTGTTGTTGACGTTGTTGTTGGGCGCCGCGCCGCAGCCCGACGCCAGCGCCGAGCCGTCCGGGCACGTCCCCGGCGAGAAGGCGATCCCCGCCGCCAGCTCGGTGTGCTTGACGTAGTTGGTCCCGTCGGAGAGCTGCGGCGAGAGCGTCGCGGAGGCGTCCGAGACGCCGGGGTAGGTGAAGTCGTAGAGGCTCGTCCCGCTGGCCGTCTCCACCCGAAGCCGCGCGCCGCCGTTGGTCAGCCCCAGGCTCTTGGGCGCGATCTCCACCACCGCCCCGGCGTAGCTGGGCGGCGTGGCGCCTTCTTGCAGGCCGCCGAAGATCACCAGCCCCTGCCCCGGGTCCAGGCAGGCGGTCTGCACGGTCAGCGCGGGGTTCGCACCGTCCCCCTTGTAGACCTTCAGCCCCCCCACGCTCAGGCGGCTGCCCGAGACGTTCACAAACTCCAGGAACTCATCCTGATCCGCGTCGCGGACGCCGTCTCCGTTGGCGTCTCCGGCCTCACCGGTGGGCACCGCCGCGAAGATCTCGTTGAGGACGAGGGCGCCGGGGGTGATCGCCGCGCCGTCTGCGCAGGCGGGGCCGCTGCTGTTGTTGGCGGGGTTGTTGTTGCTGGGGTTGTTGTTGGCGGGGTTGTTGTTGACGGGGTTGTTGGCGGAGGAGGAGTCCTGGCACTCGCCGCGCAGGCAGACCATCCCCAGCTCGCAGTCTCTGGAGGTCTTGCAATCGTCGCCGCCGCCGCCGCTGCTGTCCGAACACCCCTGCATCGCCAGGGTAAAGAGCGCCGTGATCAGCGCTGTCTGGACCACTCCTCTCCGCATCGTGTCTTCTCCGTGCTCGCGCCGTGGGCGCGTTCGAGCCATCTCCAGCCACAGGCCTGCGCGGGGGTCCCTCACGCAAGGGGACATCATAGCGCGGCACGCGACCCGGACTCAAGTCCGCCTGGCGAGCCTGAGCCAGTCGAGCCCCGCCACGACGAGCCCCGGAAATGCCCCCGGGATGTCACCCCCGCGACGCCAAACCTTTACACCAGAGCCTGCGGGGCGTTATTTCTTTCCCCCGGCGCAGGGTTCCCCTATCTTCTCCGAAGCCACCGCGCCGCGCCGCCTCGGCGGCGCCCACGACCCGACCAGGAAGAACACGATGGCCGAGACGGTCACCTGCCCCGCTTGCGGCGCCGAGAGCTACGACCACGAGTGGTGTGATGTCTGCGGCGCCGAGCTTGCCGCGACGGACGCCAGCGACCTGCCCTGGATCGACCTCGGCGCGGCCTTCGCCCTGGAGCTGGACGGCGCGCGGCGCCTCCTGCGGGTGGTCGAGGTCGCGGAGTCCTACGCGACGCGACGCGTGACCCTGGGGCGCCTCTGCCCGGCGGGCCAGGAGGCCGAGCACTTCACCGAGGCCGAGCGCGCCGGCGCGGGCCTCACCCTCCACGCCGATCCCACAAGCTTCGACCCCCGCGCGGTCCCCGAGGCCTGGCCCCTCCTCCTGATCGAGGAGTCGATCAAGGAGCAGAACCTGGAGCCGGACGCCCTCAAGGAGAGCGTCCGCCACCTGGTGCACCTCCCGATCGCCTCGCTGGACCGCGACGCGCACCGCACCGTGGAGATCCTCCACGCCCCGCCGGGCGCCCCGCTCCAGGACTACCTGGAGTCGCTGGGGCGCCTGCTGACCATCGAAGAGGCCGCCGGGGTGACGCTCCTCCTGATGGACGCGGTGGAGGCGGTGCACGACGCCGGGCTCTACCACTTCCAGATCTGCCCCTGGACGGTCCGCATCGCCCACGCCGACGAGCTGGAGGAGGCGCGTCGCGGCGAGGAGCCGCTCTCGCTGACGTTCGAGGGGATCCGGGGGTTCTATGATGCGGGGGCGGATCTGGACTCGCATCCGGTGATCATGGGGTTCTCGCCGCCGGAGTTCTTCGGGCGGACGCGGGGGCGGATCGACCGGCGGGTGGACATCTTCGGCATCGGGATGCTCTTCTACTACCTCCTGGCGGGGTGCCCGCCGCCGACGGGCTCGCTGACGCGCTATGTGCCCTACGTCCCGGTGCGGGCCTACCGCTTCGAGATCCCGCCGGGGCTCCAGCGCTTCATCGACGGCTGCTGCGCCCCGACCCCGGAGCAGCGCTACCCGGCGGTGAGCGTCGCGCGGACGGCGCTCCTGGAGTGTCTGGACGTGGCGCACCGCCGCGATCCGTCCCGCGAGGACGCGACGCGGGAGGTGCGCGGCGAGCGCCCGGTGTCGCTCTACACCGCGGTGGATCGCCACATCGGCATCGGCAAGGGGCGGCGCAACCCGATCAACCAGGACTCTGTCTTCCTGGGCCACGACGCGGGGCGGGCGCTGGCGCTGGTGGCGGTGGCGGACGGGGTGTCCACCTCCTCCTACGGCTCGGGGGACATCGCCTCGGCGTATCTGGTCGAGGCGGCGGCGCGGCTCTGGGAGCGTCGCCACACGCTGGAGCTGCGGGGCAGCGGCAGCGAGGAGGCGACCCAGGAGGCCGAGCCGAGCGCCAGGGCGTCTGAGGGGCGCGAGGGCGGCAACGGGTTCTCGGCGCCGGGTCGCGTCGCGCTCACCGGCGCGCGCTCCAACGCGCCGCCGCTGGACACGCCGCCGGCGCGCCTCCTCAAGCGTCTCCTGTCGGACGCCAACGCAGGCGTCACCGAGTACATCAACAAGCGCTACGCGCCCTTCACGGGGCCGGTGCACGAGGTGATGGGGACGACGGCGGTGCTGGCGCTGGTGCAGGACGATCTGATGACGGTGGCCTCCATCGGGGACAGCCGGATCTACCTCCTGCGCGACGGCCACATGGAGTGCCTGACCCGCGATCACAACCTGGCGACGCTCCAGATCATCGAGGGCTTCGCGCCGGACGACGCGCTGGCGATCCCGCACGGCAAGGCGCTGGCGCGCTGCCTGGGCACCTTCCAGATCCACGACGGCCGCCTGGACTCGGTGCCTCCGGAGCCTGATGTGGCGACCTTCCGGGTCTTGCCGGGCGACACGATCCTGCTGACCACCGACGGCCTCATCGACTTCGCGGGCCCGACCGAGCACGCCGCCGAGGAGAACATCCGCCAGGTGCTCCTCCAGGAGGAGATCCCGGCGCTGGCCTGCCTGCGCCTGATCCTGATGGCGAACGAGGGCGGCGGCGAGGACAACATCGGCGTGGCGATCATCCGGGTGACGGAGCACCACGCCCATACGGACCGGCTCCTCTTGACCCAGGTGTTCCCGCCGCCGCGTCATCACCTGGAGACGCGCTGAGACGCCCCATTTTCTTGCCCACCCCCGAGCACAGTGTAGGCTAACACCTACATGGCCCCGACGCCGCAGGCGACGGGGCGCGTCGTCACCACGCTCTGCTCAGGAGGGGATCATGCTCCAGCCTTGCCGTCGCCGCGAACGCAGCACCGACCTCCAGACCGCGCTCCTGCTCCAGCTGGACTACTGTGTGGATCTCTTCAAGCTGGACGTGATGACGATCGCGGATCAGAGCGGGACCGTCGTCGCCAGCACCCACACCCACGGCGAGCCGGTGGCGGAGGTCCTGGCGGCCTACGCGCCGCTCCTGAGCCGCAACCGCTTCCGGGACAACCGGGGCCAGCTGATGGCGCAGCTCCAGCGTCAGATCGGCCCGCACGCCTCCAGCGTGGCGGTGCGTCGCTTCCACTTCGCGGGGGACGAGTTCTACGTCTGCTCGCTGGGCGGGCTGGGCGCGCGGAGCGAGCTGGCGTTGCACCGGGCGGTCAACGGGGTGCGTCGCATCATGAACAGCCTGCGCTGACGCGCGCTGTAGGAGCAGGAAAGCAAAAGGGATGCATGGTTGAACCATGCATCCCTTTTTTTAGAGGCGCTGACCGGAGTCGAACCGGTGATCAGGGCTTTGCAGGCCCCTGCCTTACCACTTGGCTACAGCGCCCCGCGCTTGAGGTGTCGTGCACCGTCGAGGCAGGGAGAGTTCATAGGCCAACCCCTGCCCGGAGTCAAGCACAATCGTACCTGCTCGCGCGCTTCGGTGAGGCTTGTCGTCAGCCCGTCGTGCTGTTATCTTTGCGGGACGATCGCCCCGCGGAGCCTTCGCACCTCCGCTCACGCACGCCGCAGCAGGCAGACGACACGCTATGGTCTTGCGCCTCACGGTCACCACCCCCTCCGACAGCGCCGCGCGCTTTGACTTCTCGCTGGACGCGCCGCGGGTGACCCTCGGGCGGAGCGCGTCGTGTGACGTCCAGCTCCCCTACCCCACCGTCTCCGCCCACCACCTCACCATCGTGCGCGAAGGCGAGGCGTGGCTGGTGGCCGACACCGGCAGCACCAACGGCACCGAGCTGAACGGCGAGCCGCTGGAGCGCGACCACTTCACGCCCCTCCACGAGGGCGACGTGCTCACCATCAACGACCTGACCATCCAGGCCCGCTTTCCGCTCTATGTCTCCGGCGGGGTCACCACCTCGGAGGAGTCCGGGGAGCTGGTCCGCCGCATGGCCGCGGACTACCTGCGCCGCGTCGATCCCCAGGAGGCCCAGCGCGCCTGGCTGGAGGTCCTCCAGGGCCCCGATCTGGGCGAGCGGTGGCGGCTCCCCCCGGGGAGCTGGAGCCTGATCCTCGGCGGCGGGCCGGGCGTCGGGCGCTGGGCCCTCCGGGATGAGAGCCTCCAGGGCGAGAGCGTCACGCTGGCCTCGGACGGCGAGGTCTGCTCGCTGCACCTGGCCCCCGCGGCCCGGACGCGGGTGGTGGTGGACGGGCACGCGGTCGTCGGCGGCGTCACCGTCCGCGTGCGCGCCGGGAGCCGCATCCAGGCAGGCCGCAACACCATCCTCTACGTGGACCCGCTGGACGCCTACCTCCGCCAGCTGGAGGCCGTCCCCCACAAGATCCGCCACACCACCTCCCCCTTCCACCGCATCGACGCGGACGAGGAGCCCCCCCCCGCCGAGGGCGTCGGGCCCAACCCCACCCAGCGCATCGAGCGCGCCTCGCCGCTCCCCCTCCCCATCCCCCGCACCGCCGCAGGGCTCCCGCTCCACCAGGGCCAGATGGCAGGCCTCGCCTCCTCCATGGCCCGCGCCCAGGCCGCCGCCGAGGAGCCCCCGACCCGGAGCCGCTGGAGCGCCCTGGATGTGGCGCTCCTGAGCGCCGCCCTCGTGCTGGGGATCGGCGCCCTGATCGTCCTCCTGATGGTCTTCGGCGTCCTCTAGGCGTCCTCGCCGCGCGCCCAGGACCACCACGAGGCCGCGTAGTTTCGCACCCCGACCGCCCCGGCCCAGCGCAGCGCCCACGCCACAAAGCCCGAGCGCACCCCGCCCGAGCAATAGAGCGCCACCTCTCCCGCCTCCGACGCCCCGAAGCGGCGCAGCAGCTCCTCCGGCGCGCAGAGCGCCCCGGAGGGCTCGAAGCACGCCGTCCACGGCTGATGCACCGCCCCGGGGAGGTGCCCCCCGCGCCCGGCCACCCGATCGGCGGCGCCCTCAAACTCCTCGCGCCGCCGGACATCGACGCGGCGCGCCCCGGCCCCCTCCCCCCGGAGCCACGCCCCGGTCGCCAGCCCCTCCCAGCGCGGCGAGGCCTCGAAGCGCCGCGCCGCAGGGGGGCGGGCCGGGCCGCGCTCCACGGGCATCCCGGCGCCGACCCACCGCGCCACCCCGCCATAGAGCACCCCCACCGCCTCGTGCCCCAGCGCCTCCAGCAGCCAGGCCAGGTGCCCCTCCTCCCCGTAGCCTGCCTCCCAGCTCCCCGCCACCACCACGGGGCGCTCGCGCGTCACCCCGAGCCGCCCAAGCAGCGCCTCCAGCTCGACCACAGGCCGCAGCGCGCCGCGCTCGGGCTGGGTCCACGCGCGCCAGTGCAGGTTTTGCGCGCCCGGCGGGCGACTCAACGCAAAAAATGCAGCGCTGCGCGCGTCCAACCACACCGCGTCGGCCTGCGCCGCGGCCTCCTCCGGCGTCCAGAACGCCCCCGACCGCCCCCCCGCGGGCGGCGGACCCAGCGGCGGCCGCCCCTGCACCTCGCCGCGCAGCGCCCCCACCGCCCGGGCGATCCGGCCAGGCACCTCAGCCCACCACGCGCGACGCCCGCAGCGACGCCACCGCCGCAGGCGTATAGCCCAGCTCCGCCAGCACCGCGTCGGTGTGCTCGCCCGGGAGCGGCGGCGGCGTAAACCCGCCGCGCTCCGCCGGGGTCAGCGGCGTCGCGACCTGCGCGATCGACCCGAGCTGCGGGTGCTCCACCGCGAAGAACACGTCCCGCGCCGCGAAGAGCGGCGACGACGCCACCTCCTCCGGGCGCAGCACCGGCACGCAGCAGCAGTCCACCCCCTCCAGCAGCGCCACCCACTCGGCCTGCGTCCGCCCCTGGAACGCCGCGCGCACCTCCCGATGCACCGCCTCACCCTCCGCCCCCTCCGCCAGCCCTGACGACGCCAGGTGCCCCAGCCCGGCCGCCTGACAGAAGGCCGCCCAGAACTTCGGCTCCAGCGCGCCGAGCGCCATGTGACGCCCGTCCTGCGTCGGGTAGATCGCGTAGCAGGGCACGCCCCCGTTGAGCAGCTCCTGCCCCGGCCCCCCAGGCGCCCCGCCCGCAGCCAGCATCCCCAGGTGCGGCCCAAGCAGCGAGAGCGCCCCCTCCGTCATCGAGATGTCCAGCCGCGCCCCGCGCCCCGTCGTCACACGCCCCAGGAGCGCCGCCAGCACCGCCGACACCGCGTAGAGCGCGCCGCCCGCCACGTCCGCCACCTGCACCCCCGGGATCGCCAGCCCCGCCTCGCCTCGCCCCCCGATCCCGGCCGCCACCCCCGACGCCGCCAGGTAGTTGAGATCATGCCCCGCGCGCTGGCTCCACGGCCCTGTCTGCCCGTAGCCCGAGATCGAGCACACCACCAGGCGCGGCCACCGCGACGCCAGCGTCGCGTCGTCCAGCCCAAGCCGCGCCAACACCCCCGGACGGAACGACTCGATCAGCACGTCCGCGCGATCCAGCAGCGCCGAGAGCACCGCCATCCCCTCCGGCGACTTCAGCTCCAGCCCCAGCGAGCGCTTGTTGCGGTTCACGCTCGCGAAGAGCGCCCCCATCGGCCCGATGAAGGGCTGGTAGTAGCGGGCGTAGTCCCCCCCGTCCAGCCCCTCCACCTTGATCACCTCCGCCCCGAGATCGCCCAGGAGCATCGTCGCGAACGGCCCCGGGAGGAGCCGCGTCAGATCCACCACCCGCACCCCCGCCAGCGCCCTGCCCAGCCCCTCCATACCCACCTCCGCGCGCGTCGTGCTGATCTTGACACAAAAAAGGGGGCCGCGCCGAAGCGCGACCCCCTCTTGAACGCTCAGGCGTCAGCCCGCAGCTCAGGCCAGGACCTGCTGGAGCTTCATCGCCAGGCCCATGTTGCCCGTCACCTTGAGCTTGCCCTGCATGAAGGCCGCCATCCCGTTGAGGCGACCCTCCACGAGATCGATCAGATCGGTGTCGGCCACCGCGATCGTGCACTGGGCCGAGTCGCTGGGGCCCGCCGACACCCAGTCGCTGTCCTTGGTGAGATCGACAACCCAGGTGCCGCCGTTGTCGCCCTTCACGTCGAACTGGTACACCGCGTTGATCGAGGAGGCGGTCGAGGTGGTGAGCTTGGAGTTGAGCTTCTCGAAGTACTCTTGGGGCGTCATGGTGCGATCTCCGTCGAGGGGTGGGCTGAGGCGCCGAACGCGCCTTGTGAGCAATGACTCACAACCGCGCGGGAGGATAATGGCGCCCCCTTCGGCCTGTCAACCCCTCAGAGACGCGAGGGGACCACGCCCTCGCGGAGGCTGAGGCCACCCTCGGTCGGCGCCGAGCCCTCCGCCTGGCGGGGACGCTCCAGCGTGCGGCGCGCGGGCTGCGCGTCCTGGGCCTGGGCTCCCTCCTCCGCCTGCCCGGCGCGCTCCGTGGCGCCGTGCTGCGCGGGGCGGGCGGCGGCGACATCGCCGCGCTCGCCCGACCGGGCCTTCCACGCCTCCCGGCGCGCCTCCGCCGCCTTGCGCTTCTCCGCCTTCTTCGCCAGCTCCGGCGTGTTGTTGGCGTTGCCCTCCGGCGAGTCGAGCTTGCGGATCCTGGACACCGCCGCCGGGGTGCGCAGCTCGTCGAAGAACGAGAAGCGCGCCGTGCCTGCGGCCTGAAGCCCCGCGCCGCCCGGGAGCGCCTGCTCCATCAGCGCCTCCACCGGCGCCGCGCTCCCCTCCTCCATCCGGGCGCCAGCCTGGAGCCCCACCATAAAGACGACCGCCGCGCAGAGCGCGACGCCCACGACCCAGAAGATGATCTGCTTAGCGTCCATCGCCGTAAAACCTCAGCTCTAAACCGCGAGAACCTGGGGCCTCCGCACGCCCTCCCCGAAGAGGACATCCCGTGCCGCGAACCACCCTGCGTCTCCTCCGCAGCACCGTCAAGAAATGCTCAACGATCTTCGGGGGTTGGAGCCATACATTCAGCACCATGAAAAAAATCAGCACCCGACATAAAAACAGCGTTCAGCTTCCATAAGCGCTCCCCAGCCCCGGCGCTGACGCGATCCAGCAGCGCCGCTGCGCAGGGCCTCCCCGACGACACCCCCCGCTATCTGCACAGATGCCAGGTGATCTCAAGCGGCGCGGCGGCGATCCACCCCTGATCGCGCCTCGTGATCCACGCCGCGCGACGTGACGCCTCGGATCGTGCAAATCCGCTGAACGAACCACTGGCGCCTGCGCCTACTCCCCCTTGAACCACCGCCGCAGGAGCGCCGACGCAGGCTTCCCCCGCGGCGTGTAGTCCAGATCGCCCGGGCCGCCGTAGCCGTACCAGCTCCACACGAGGACCCCGCCCAGCCCCACCTCCCCGGCCTCCGCGCGGCGATGGTACGCCTCGTACATGCCCCGGAACGCCAGGTACTGCGCCTCCGCGCTGAAGGCCCGGCGACGCGTGTAGTCCCAGGGATGCGCGGCGGCGCCGACCTGGGAGGGGTAGCCCACCTCGGTGAGGAGCACCGGCTTGCCGACGCGGCGCCCATAGCCCGCGATCACGTCGGCGCCCGCGCTCCACGCGCTCCGCAGCTCGTCCAGCGTCGGCGCCGGGCGCTGCGAGAGCTCGAAGTAGCCCGTCATCCCCACCAGATCCAGCGCGTCCCAGAAGGACACCCCGTCGAAGTGATCCCAGTTGGCCGAGTAGATCAGCCGCCCCCCGAACACGCCCCGCACCGCCGCGATCACCTCCAGCCAGCGCGCCCGCTCCCCCTCCAGGTCCAGCAGCTCGCTGCCCACCGAGAGGATGTCCACCTCCTCCTCCGCCGCCAGGACCGCGTAGTGGAGCAGGAACTCCCGGTAGCTCGCCCACCAGAGCGCCGGCAGCGCCGGCGCCAGCCGCCCGCGCCACTCCCCCGGACGGCGGCGCTCCAGGTGCAGGATCGGGAAGAGGATCACCTGGAGCTTCGCCGCGCGCGCCGCCTGGATCATCCGGCGCAGCTCGGCGTCGGGCAGCGTCTCCACCGGGTCCGGGTGGATATCGACCGCGCGGATGTTGGCCTGCGACCAGGCGACGACGATGGAGACGTGGGTGGCGCCGTGCTCCGCGATCTCCGCGAAGAGCGCCTCCCAGGGGAGGCCGGGCAGCTCCAGGTGGGCCCCCACCGCGAAGCCCCGCACCCAGGGGCCGTCAAAGGCCCCCGGCGGCGGCAGCGGCGCCGCCGGGAGCCCCGGCGGTGACCAGCTCGTCGGATAGACCGGCACCTGCTCCGGGTGCGCCTCCGCGGCCCGCGCCGGAGGCGGCGCCGCGGGGAGCGTCCCGTCGTCGAGGTGCTGCGGCGGCGACGCCGCCTCCCCCTCGGCAGGCGCCGAGGTGGCCTCAGGCGACGGCGCGCGCTGACAGGAGAGCGCGACCAGCGCCAACGCGCCGAGCCACCCAAGGGCCGCGCGCCGCCGCGACCTCATGCGCCGTACTTCAGCAGCTTGCCCGTAGCCGCCATCAGGAGCGGGATCATGTGCCGCGCCTCGATGTCCCCCAGCGTGCCGCGGGCGCAGTGGCGCTCGGTCAGCTTCGGAGAGTCGTCTGCGAGGCAGGCCGGGTACCAGATCGCCGTGGGGATCGGGTGCCAGGAGTGCTCCATCAGCACGCTGGGGGTGCAGTGATCGCCCGTCACCACCACCGCGTCCCAGCCCAGCGCCAGCGCCTCACCGAAGATCGGATCGACGGCCTCAAAGACGCCCACCTTGCCGTCAAAGTCGCCCAGGTGGGCGACGCTGTCGGTCTCCTTGATGTGAAAATAGAAGAGATCGTAGTCGTTGTAGTGCGCCTTGAGCGTCTCCAGCTCCTCCCGGTGGGTCTTGGGAGCGCCCAGGACATCAAAGCCCACCAGGTTGGCGATGCCCCGGTACATCGGATAGGCCGCCACCGCGCCCGCCCGGACCCCGTAGAGCTCGGGGAGCGTCGGGATCGCCGGGCGCTCCGCGATGCCGCGGAGCAGCACCGTCGTCGCCCGCGAGCCTGCGCCCTGGAGCGCCGCCTTCGCCCCCGCCACGAAGGCGTTGACCGCAGCCGCCGCCGCAGCCGCCTCGGGCCGCGTCGCCTCGCAGGCCGGCTCCGGGGCGCCCTCGACCTGCGGATCGGTCTCGGTCAGCCCCTCCTGGAGCCCCGCGCCGCGCAGGACCACGCCGAAGCGGTGCTCCATGCCGGGGAAGATGAACACCTCCACGCCGTCGATCTGGATCTGCTCGGAGAGCCGCAGCGAGAGGCGCTCCGTCTCCTCCGTCTTCGGCTTGTGGGCGCGGCGGTTGGTGATGACGTGGACGCCGTCGCGATCCTCGTGGGTGGCGTAGTTGCCGCGCGCCGCCAGATCGCCGGGCTGGAGCGCGAAGCCCTCCACCCGCTGCCCCCGGTGGAAGCACACCTCCGAGCCGAGCACCTCCAGCACACCGCGGCCGATCTGGAGCTGGTCGTTGGGGTAGCCGAAGAGCGCCAGGTGGCCGGGGCCGCTGCCCGGCGTGATGCCGGGGCCGTAGGCCATCGTGCGGCCCGTGGAGGCCCGCTGGGCGAAGGCGTCCAGGTGGGGCGTCTGCGCCACCTCCAGCTCCGTCTTGCCGCCCTTGTCGGGGTGAGGCAGGCCGCCGATCCCATCAAAGACCCAGATCAGGATCTTCTTGTTGTTCTGGTGAGCCAGCTCCCGCAAGACCTCAAGACGCTTCATCGCAACCTCCTGCCCCCAAAGAACATCCACGCCCCGCCACACCCTAGGCGATCCAGCCCGTACAAGGCAATGAAGAGGAGGGGGGTCTGGGGGCGGCTCGCCCCCAGCCGCCGGGGGCACCCACAAAAAAAGGCAAAAATTAAAAATAAATAATTCCCGTTTTTTTTGGTGGCTCCC
>CAUJGC010000302.1 GCA_963169075.1 Myxococcota bacterium | reverse complement strand
GCGTAACGTCCAGGCTTTGCCTGGACGTTACGCCCCGGGGGGGTTGCGCGTGTTACGGCGCGGGTTTAACGTCGCCCGCTGCGTCGCGCTGGCGAAGCGGCTTCAGGTCTGCCAAGCTGCCTGGAGCTTTGCGCTTCGCTGCGCTGGACGCGCTGTGGATCGGTCGTGTTGGCCTGTGTTGTGATCTTGTTGGAGCTTGTCATGTCTCGTCCTTCTACCTCCTCCTTGCCCTCGCCGGGGCGCGCGGCGTCCCTCGTCGCGCTGCTGCTCTTCGCGGCGTGCGCCAGCGCCGAGTCCCCGGGGACCCCGGATGTCTCGGACGCAGGCTCGAACAACTCGGTCAACAACAGTGTAGATAATTCAGTAAATAACAGTGTAATAAACAACAATCCGGCGAACAACAGCCCGGTGAACAACAGCCCGGTGAACAACAACCCGGCGAACAACAACCCGGAGGAGGACGCGGGCGGGGGGAACAACCCGGAGGAGGACGCGTCGGCCAACAACAACACGCCGGGGGAGGACGCAGGCGAGGACGTGGCGCCGGACGCGCCGGACGAGAACAACACACCGGCGGCGCCGGAGATCCTGAGCTTCACGGTGGATCGCGGCGAGGTGGTGGCGGGGGATCAGGTGACGCTCCGCTGGCAGACGCGCGGGGCAGAGGCCGTGACGTTGGCGGCGGGGAGCGACGACGCGGAGGCGGTCGATGCGTCCGGGGAGCGGCTGGTGTCGATCCCGGGCGCGCTGACCTTCACGCTGCGGGCGACGAGCGCGGGCGGGGAGGTGAGCGAGGAGGTCGCGGTGTCGGCGGTGGCGGTTCTCGGGGTGGCGTCGCCGGAGGCGGGGGCGGCCCTGCCTGCGGGGCGGCTCGGGGAGGCCTACAGCGCGCAGCTGGAGGCGCTGGGGGGCAAGGCGCCGCTGCGGTGGAGCGTGTCGGGGGAGCTGCCGCCGGGGCTGGCGCTGGACGCGGCGAGCGGGGTGCTGAGCGGGACGCCGGGCGCGCACGGGGAGTGGACGCTGGTGGTGAGCGTGGAGGACGCGCTGTCGCCCGCGCAGCAGGCGTCGCGGACGACGACGCTGCGGGTGGCGCCTTCGGCGCTGGAGATCGCCACGGAGGCGCTGCCGGGCGGGCGGGTGGGCGAGCCCTACGCGACGACGCTGACGTCGCGCGGCGGCGCCGCGCCGGTGCGCTGGTCGGCGGAGGGGCTGCCGGAGGGGCTCTCGCTGGATATGGGGGGGACGCTGGCGGGGACGCCGGGGGCGTGGGGCTCCTTCCAGGTGGTGATCACCGCGACCGACGCGGCGGGGCAGGAGGAGGTGACCACGCTGGAGCTGACGGTGGCTCCGGCGGCGCTGAGGCTCCTGACCGATGGCCTGCCTGACGGGCAGGTGGGCCAGCCCTACGAGGTGACGCTGGCCGCGGCGGGCGGCGCGTCGCCGTGGAGCTGGTCGGTGGTGGGGCTCCCGGCGGGGTTGAGCGCTGACGCGGCCGGTCGCATCCAGGGCACGCCCAGCGCCGCCGGGACGAGCCAGGTGCAGGTCACCGTGGAGGACCAGGCCGGGCAGCAGGCGCAGGGCACCTTCGGGCTCACGGTCCGGGCAGGCGCCCCGGCCATCACGACGACGACGCTTCAGGATGCCCAGCAGGGCGTGGCCTACAGCGCCACCCTGGAGGCCACAGGCGGGCAGGGGCCCTACACCTGGGCCCTGGCCTCGGGGGAGCTGCCCGCGGGGCTCCAGCTGAGCGCAGCGGGCGCCCTGAGCGGCGTCCCGACGGGGTCGGGGACCTCCATGTTCCGCGTGCGGGTCACGGGGGGCAACGGCTCCAGCGCGGAGCGCGACCTGAGCCTCCGCGTCAGCGCGACGCCGCTGGTGATCACGACGGGCGCGGCCCTCCCGGGCGGGCTCGCCGGGACGCCCTACGCCGCCACGCTGGCGGCCCAGGGCGGGCTGCCCCCCTACACCTGGAGCCAGGTGGCGGCGAGCTGGCCTGCGGGGCTCACCTTCGCTGACGACGGGGAGCAGGGGCGCGTGTCGGGGACGCCTGCGGCGGGCGGCGCGGCCTCGCTGACGGTGCGCGTGACGGACAGCGCCACGCCCCCCCAGCAGGTCGAGCAGACCTTCTCCTTTACGGTGGAGGAGCCCGCGTCGCCCCTGGCCTGGGTGAGCGTCACGCTCCCCGAGGGCCAGACCGGCCAGGGCTACTCGGCGGCGCTCCAGACCTCCGGCGGCGCCGGAGGGACCACCTTCGCGGTGACGGCCGGGGCGCTGCCCTACGGCGTCACCCTCAGCCCCGAGGGCGCCCTCCTGGGCACCCCCAACACCCCGGGGACGTGGAGCTTCACCGCCGAGGCGCGGGACAGCGCCGGAGAGACCGTCCAGCGGGTCTTCTCGATCACGGTGCGCTTCAGCGTCCCGGCGAACAGCCCGCACCGCCTGCTCCCGGGGAGCTTCGTGGACATCGCCGCCACCGGGACGCGCCTGGCGACGGCCTCTGATGGCGACGACACCGAGGAGCTGAACGTCGCCATCGGCTTCCCCTTCGTCTTCTACGGCCAGAGCTTCGAGACGATGACGGTGGGCGCCAACGGGGCGCTCCTGATGACAGGCACCGAGCTCTTCCCAGGCAACACCTCCATCCCCAGCGCCTTCGCCCCCAACGGCCTCATCGCGCCCTTCTGGGACGATCTCCACCCCGGCGACAGCGGGGACGTCTACATCCAGACCCGCGGTGCGGCGCCCTGGCGCCAGACGATCATCCAGTGGAAGGACGTCGCGCGCTTCAGCGACAGCAGCACCTTCGCGAAGCTCAACTTCGAGGTCATCCTCTACGAGACGACCCACCAGATCCACTTCCTCTACGACCTCAGCCAGGCGGGTGACAGCGACGTGTTCGGGCACACGGGCGCCTCGGCCACCGTCGGGATCGAGAGCCCCGACGGGACGCGCGGCGTGGAGGTGTCCTTCAACCAGCCCAACCTCATCGGGCCGGGGCAGAGCGTCCTCTTCTCCCCCGAAGGCGCTGATTATATCCAGGAGGGATGGGAGAACAGCAGCGGCGACTTTGTGGATATCTCAGCTACAGGGACCGCCCTGGGCTTCGCGGCGTTCGCCGACGACGCCACGCTCACCGTGACCCTGCCCTTCGCCTTCCCGTTCTACAGCGGGAGCGTGTCGGACCTCCGGGTGAGCACCAACGGGGTCCTCTCCTTCGGGGACATCCCGACGGGCACCGCGCACTACACCAACGCGATGCTGCCTGGCGCGACCGGCTACGCGGGCGGGATCATCGCCCCCTTCTGGGACGATCTGGTCCTCCGGACGGAGAGCCAGATCCTGACCCAGACCCTGGGCGTCGCCCCCAACCGCCGCTTCGTGGTCCAGTGGAGCCGGGTCGGCCGCATCGCGGAGACCGACACCCGCCTGACCTTCCAGGCGATCCTCTACGAGGGCTCCGGCGACATCGCCCTGCGCTACGGGCCGATGCGCTTCGCGTCGTCCTCTACGGCCTACGGCGCCTCGGCCACGGTGGGCATCCAGAGCCTCGACGGCACGTCGGGCCTGACCCTCAGCCACGACGCCGCCAACCTGGTCCCCGGGGACGCCGCGTGGTTCACGCCGCAGCGCTCAAGCAACCGGGCGACCTACGCCGGCGGCGGGCTGGACTCGCCCTTCGTGGACCTCCGCGGCGTCGCGGCGTCGCAGCGCCTGGACATCGATCAGCAGGACGACGCCATCGCCCCGGTCGCGCTGCCCTTCCCGGTGTCCTTCTACGGGCAGGTCTACGCGACGCTCTACGTCAGCACCAACGGCTTCGCGTCCTTCGACAGCGGCTCCATCCAGGGCTCCTTCAACTCCGCCCTCCCCAGCCCCGCCAACCCCAGCGCCCTCCTCGCCCCCTTCTGGGCCGACCTGGACCCGCCGCTGGACGGCGGGCGCGGCCAGCTCCTCACCGCCTCGCTGGGCGCGGCCCCCAGCCGCCGCTTCATCGTCCAGTGGGACGATCTGCCCCACGACGACGACGCCGCCCAGCACACCACCTTCCAGGTCGTCTTCCAGGAGGACGACCCTGAGGTGCTCTTCCACTACGGCCCCCTCTACGCCTCCCAGAGCCTCCCCCACCCCGCCGCCAAGGCCACCGTCGGCGTCGAAGGCCCCGGCGGCACCGCCGGCACCTCCCTCGGCTTCAACCAGGCCGGGACGGTGCGCGGCGGCGCTCAGGTCCGGGTGCTGGACATGACGCGGTGACCCCCCCGGGGGCGTAACGTCCAACCCTCCGGGATTGGACGAACGCCCCCGGCAACCCCCCCGGGGCCGTAACGTCCAACCCTCCGGGATTGGACGAACGGCCCCGGCCCCCCCCGTGACGGGGGGGCCCCGACATGATCCTCGCTCGCCTCGGCATGAGGCGAGCCGGGCCCGAGCGCCTCGTCGCATCTTTTTCCTCCTCCCACGCAACGCCTCGCGCTCCACGCCGGTAACAACCTCCAGCGCCTCGCGGTGAGGTGCGGCAAAGCGGGAGGTCAGGCCATGAGGACGAGCGATCCGGATAAGATCAAGGTGAGCCGCTATATTGATCGTAGCGCGCTGCTGTCTGTCCTTATATCGCTCTCATCTCTTTTTTTGTTGATATTTTTGATTTATTGTTTAATATTTTACAAAGATTTCAACTTTGCCTATGCTTTTGTGGTTTATACTTTCGCCATATGTTCTGTTGCTTTGGTTGTGATTTTCTTCAGGTCCTTGAAGTCGGTCTCATCAACCTCTGTGCTTGTTTTGACGCGGAGGGGGGCGACGGTCGCGCTGGGGACCGGTCTTGTGGAGCCCTTCGGTGTGGTGTGGCAGCAGCGCGTCGCAGGAGCGGAGACAGGCGCGGGGCCGTGGGTGGTGGGCTGGGGCGATGCGAGCACGAGGGCGCCCCTCTCGTTGGGGAGCGCTCCTCCGCCGACCTGGCGCGTCGCGGTGGGGTGGGCCGGGGTGGTGCCCGAGGTGAGGTTGTGGAGCGTGGGGGCGCTGCGCTCCGAGGTGGAGCCGCGCTGGGCGCCGACCGGGGACGCCGGGTTTGACGCGGCGCTGCGGTGGTCTGGGGAGGCGGATGGCCTGGGGCGGCTGAGCCCCGAGACGCGGCGCTTCCTGGTGGAGAGCCTGCGCGCGCATGGGATCGTGCGCCTCCACCTGCTGCCCCACGCCTTGCATCTGTCGCTGCTGCTCCGCGCGGTGCCTCAGCGAGCCGACGCCCTGGAGGTGGCCCTCACGCTGGCGGAGCGGCTCCGGGGGGAGCTGCTGGAGCTGGGCCCCGTGGAGTCGCGCCGCCTGCGCTGCGTGGACAGCGCGTGGCTGGTGCAGGGCGCGCTGAGGCGCCTGCCTCCCTCGCCGCCCGAGCTGGGGATCACCCCGCGCCTCCAGAGCGACAGCATCCAGGAGGCGCGGCTGCCGCCGTGGCCCGATCTCTTCGAGGCGAGCCGCGGCGAGGAGGGGGTTTGGGTCTCTTGGAGCACGCGCTGGGGGGTTCGGTTTCAGCTGGAGGCGCGCTCACCCCTCGCGCTGGAGCAGCCGACGCCCTTCGCGGCCCGCTATCACGACCTGGGCGCGGAGCAGCACCTGCCGCCCGAGCTTGAGGCGGCGCTGGTCCGCCTCTTTGATGCGGGCTGGACGTTCCAGGTCGGTCTGGATCACGTGCTCCGCACCCACATCGCGGCGAGCGCGGTGTGGAGCGGCGCCCTGGAGGAGCGGCTGTGGGAGGCCTGCGGGGCCGTGGCGCACCTGGTGCGCCTGAGCGGGTGAGCCGGGCCGGGGCGGCGCGGGGCCGCCCCGGCCGCTGGGGCTCATCCGGCGGCGTACTCGTCGAGGAAGGCGGTAGCAGCGCGGATGCCGTTGTAGAAGCAGACCAGGTCGTACTTCTCGTCCGGCGAGTGGAGGCGATCATCGGAGAGGCCGAAGCCCATGAGGACGACCGGGACCTGGAGGATGTCGCTGAAGTCCGCGACGACGGGGATGGAGCCGCCGCCGCGGATGTTGACCGCCGGGGCGGTGTAGGCGGCGCCGAAGGCGCGCCGGGCAGCCTGGACGGCGGGGTTCTCGGGGTTGAAGAGGATGGGGCGCCCGCCGTGGAGGTGGGTCAGCTTGACGCGGACGCCCGCCGGGGCGAGGCTTTCGATGTAGGCGGCCATCTTGGCCTCGATGTCCTCGGGGGACTGATCCGGGACGAGGCGGCACGAGAACTTGGCCTTGGCCACCGCCGGCAGGACCGTCTTGGCGCCCTCGCCGGTGAACCCGCCCCAGATGCCGTTGCAGTCCAGCGTCGGGCGCCCCCAGATGCGCTCCAGCGTCGAGAAGCCCTCCTCGCCGCGGAGCCCGGCGGCGCCGACGCTGGCGCGGAACGCCTCGTCGTCGTGGGGCAGGGCGGCCCAGGCCTCGCGCTCCTCGACGGTGAGGTCGCGGACGTGCTCGTAGAAGCCGGGGACGGTGATGCGGCCCTGATCGTCGTGGAGCTGGGCGATGATCCGGGCGAGGGCGTTGATGGGGTTGGGCACCGCGCCGCCGAAGAGCCCCGAGTGCAGATCCATCTCCGGACCCCGCGCCTCGATCTCGAAGTAGGCCAGCCCGCGGAGGCCGTAGGTGATCGAGGGCAGCTCGGGGGCGAACATCGGGCTGTCGGAGATCACGACCGCGTCGCACCCAAGCTGCGCCTTGTGGGACTCCACATAGGACGAGAGGTGCTTGCTGCCGACCTCCTCCTCCCCTTCGATCATGAACTTGAGGTTGACCGGGAGCTTGCCGCGCACGGCCAGGTGCGCCTCCGCCGCCTTGAGCCAGGCGAACATCTGCCCCTTGTCGTCGGTGGCGCCGCGCGCGTAGAGGCGCCCGTCGCGGACGGTGGGCTCGAAGGGCCCCGTGGTCCACAGCTCCAGCGGGTCCGGCGGCTGCACGTCGTAGTGGCCGTAGACGAGGACCGTCGGCGCCTCGGGGCCCGCGTCCAGGCGCTCGCCGTAGACGATGGGGTAACCCGCAGTCTCGTGGAGGGTCGCCGGGACGCCTGCGGCCTCCAGGTTGGCGCGGACCCACTCGGCGGCGCGGCGGACGTCGCCCGCGTGAGCCGGATCGGTCGAGACGCTCGGGATGCGGAGGAGCTCCTTCAGCTCCTCCAGGTGACGGGCCTCGTGCTCTTTGAGGAACGCGCTCAGCTCGCTCATGGTTGTCCTCGGGGTTGGGGTTCATCACGCGCGGAGCCGTCAGCGGAGGCTCCTGGACCCCGAGTACGTAGCATAGCCGCCAGGGGGCTGCCAGCAGCGGAGGTGGGTGGGGGCTGTGAAGTGTCAGCGCTGCCGAGCGGAGCGCCTCAGTGGTATACCAGGCGGGTACGCGCCTGGGATCTGGAAAAAATTTATAGTTGAGGTTGACGATGAAGATGCGTTTTCACGGTGCTTGCGGCGTGGTGCCCGGTTCGATGATCGAGCTGATGGATGAGAAGCTTGGAGTGCATTTCCTTGTGGATTGTGGTGCAGGTCAAGGGGTGGACACTTCGCAGGAGGATATGGATGGATTCTCGTTCGATCCGACGACGATTGACTTCGTGTTGTTGACGCATGCCCATGCAGATCATTGCGGTCGGCTGCCTGAGCTGGTGCGTTCGGGCTTCAAGGGGCCGGTCTACTGCACCGAGGCGACGAGCAAGCTCGCTCGCCTGGCGTTGTTGGACGCCGCCCGTCAGCGCGGGAGCAGGTTTTGCGAGGCGGATGTTGAGAGGATCCAGTGGAACACGCTCAACCGGGAGCCCTACGCGCGCCCTCTTCCCGTGGCTCAGGATGTGTTCGTGCAGTGCCACCGCTCCTCCCATCTCCTGGGGGCGGTGAGCTGGTCGATCAACTGGGGGACGCAGCGGAAGATGAACCCGATGCTCATCATCTCGGGGGATGTGGGGAGCCACCACACCAAAGAGGATGGTCTGGGTGGGCTCATCGCCAACAACCAACCGCCTCATGCTTTCGCGGAGTCTGGTCACACCACGCTCGTGTTGGAGTCCACCTATGGCGCGCGGGCGGCGGCGCCGGTCACGCGTGCGCAGCGTCGGGAGGCGCTGCTGAAACTCTTGATGCAGGTCGTCGAGGAGGACGGGAAGCTGCTCCTCCCGGCCTTCGCGCTGGGCCGTCTTCAGGAGGTGTTGTTGGATATATATGTGCTTAAATATGTTACAAATAAATACGATCTTGAGGCGTTGAAGGTGTTCACTCCGGGTCATGGAATGGCTCTTGAGGCCAGCAAGGTCTATGTAGATCAAATGTTTAAATCAACCTCTCGCCATATGAAGAAGAACGAATATCGAGAGGCGATCAACGACGTGCGGTTACTCTGGGCCAACAGGCGCATGTTCGCTGAGCTGGGGTTGGGTGTTGAGGATCACGCGAAGGCTGGAGAGGCGCGCACGATGCTGAAGCATGCGTTGGGTCTGGAGGGGGCCGCGTGTTGCACTGTGAGTTCGCCCGAGGAGTTCGTGCGCGCTCAAGGACCCGGGGTGTTTGTTGCGCCTTCAGGGATGGGAGACAACGGGATGATGGCGGGGGCGCTCAAGTCGTTGGTCACGGTGGATCGCACGACCGTGGGGCTGGTGGGCTACGTCGCTGGTGGGACGGTGTTATCGCGGCTTCAGGATATGCTCAAGCTGTCCCCCAACGACCGCGAGCGCCAGAATGACCTGCTGTGGTTGGATGAGACGATCACCGCTGCGAAGCTGCGAGCGAAGCTGGTGGTCCTGGAGGGGTACGGAGGGCATGCGCCCGCGTCGACGCTCTGGCGTTACATCATCCCTGAGGACACCAAGAAAGAAGAGGCCAGGAAGTACAAGCCCGTGGATACGGTGTATCTGGTCCATGGCGCCGAGCAGGCGCGCCGTGATCTTGCTGCGTCCTTCGCAGCGCAGCTTGAGGAGGTGGGGGTGCCCGCCCAGCTGCGGCTGCCCAGCGTACAGCGGTGGGTCGATCTGGAGGCTCAAGAGGACCGCGCGATCGCCCGACTGGTGGAGAGCCTGCGTCCGCAGCTGGCCGAGCTCGGGGAGTTGAACTGGAGAGCGCTGCAGCGGCTCTTCTCCGAGTTCTCTCTAGCCAAGCCGGACGGGGAGACGACGAAGGGAGCCAAGTAGGGGAGTTGGCGGGCTCGCATGAGCCGACATGACCAACAGACCGCTCAGAACTCGCCCTGAAGCATGACGCTGCCGGGGGCGAGGTTGAGGCGCCAGGAGGCTGCTGAGGGGGCGTCGGGGCTGCGGGGGGTGTCTTCGCTGAAGAGGTCGATGGCGATGAGGGCGACGCCGCCGAGGAGGAGGACGCCGCCTGCGGTGAAGAAGGCGGCGGAGAGGAGCTGATCGTCCTCGATGGTGTCTGCGAGGGCGTTGACCTCGGCGCCGGTCTGCTGGGCGCTGCGGGCCTTGGCGGGGTTCATGGTGCGGATGGCCTCGTTGCCCTCCTGGACATAGAGGGTGGAGAGGTCGCGCTGTCGGTCGAGGTTGTCCTCGACGTCGCTGTAGAAGACGCCGCCGACGCCGAGGCCGGCCACGCCGAGGGTGATGAGGCCGATGCCGGTCCAGGTGCCCCAGCCGGGGCCGCTGGAGGCTGCGGGCTGGGGGTTGGCGGGTGCGGTCGTGGGGGAGCGGTCGGCGGCGGCGCGCGCGGCGAAGACGCCGCGGTCGATCCGCATGAGGGCCTCGCCGCGGACGCGTCGCTCCTCGGCGCGTCGCTTGAGCTGGCTCTGGAGGCGTTCGAGGCGCTGGAGGGCGTCGACTTTGGCCTCGCGGGGGAGACCTTCGAGGCCGACGGAGCGTTGATAGTATTTTTCGGCGTCCTCCAGCTCGCCCAGCTCTTCGTAGCAGCGTCCGATGTTGAAGAGGACGAAGGGGTTGGGGTCGCGCTCGAAGACCTTGCGGAAGAGGGTCATCGCCTGGTTGTAGCGTCCGTCGCGGAAGAAGCGGACGCCCTCCTGGAAGAGCTCCTCGGGGGAGGGCTCGGCGGCGGCCGGGGTGGGGTGCAGGAGCGCGCCGCCGCCCGGGAGGGCCGCAGCGGCGACGAGGGCCGCGAGGGTGGCGGCGAGGAGGCGGCGGAGGGGGGAGGTGCTGGTCATTGCAGGATGTAGTATTTGTTGTCTTTTTCGCCGCCGTTGCCTGCGGGTGGCGCGGAGGCGGGCGGGGCGCTGCCGCCCGAGGCCGGGGGGCGCGCAGCAGGTGCGGCGCCGCGTCGGTCGAGGGTGATGGGGGTGGCGAAGGCGTCGGCGTGCTCGCGCCGCCAGGTGACGGCGCGGTCCTCGTAGCCGTTCTTGCGGAAGGTCAGCTCGACCTCCTGGGCGTCGGCGGGGACCGTGTAGGTGAAGGGGGTGACGCCGATGCGCTGGGCGCCGAGATAGACGCGGACGGCGGGCGGGTCGGTGGTGAGCTGGAGGGAGACCGGGCCGACCGGGGCGGGGGCGGCGGCTGCGGCGGAGGCAGGCGGGGCCTCGGCGGAGGCGGGCGGGGCCTCAGCGGAGGTGGGCGGGTCGGGGGTGGCGGAGGCGGGGGGCGCGCTGGGGGCGGAGGCGGGGGGCGTGGCGATCGCCTCGGGGTTGGGGTCGCGGAGGAGGAAGAACCAGACGGCGAGGGCGGCCACGAGGAGGACGACGGCGTTGGCGGCGAGGATCCAGGCGAGGATGGGGCGCTTGCGCTCCTCCTGGAGCCACTCGCCGTCGTTGTCGAGGCGGCTGAGGTCCGCGAGCAGCTCGGTGCAGGAGGCGTAGCGTTGGGCGGCCTCGCGTCGGGTGGCCTTGCGGATGATGGCGGCGAGGCCCTGGGGTGGGTCGTAGCCGGGTCGGGCGCGGAAGGGTCGGTCCTGGAGGTGCCACTCGACCATCTCCTGGGGGGTCTTGCCGGGGTTGGCCGAGACGCCGGAGAGGAGCTCATGCATGATGAGGCCGAGGGAGTAGATGTCGGCGGCGGGCTTGACCTCGCCGCCCTGGATCTGCTCGGGGGGGACGTAGCGGGGTGTGCCGACGATCTTGCCGTCGCCGGTGAGGTCGCCGCCTTCGGGCTTGGGGTTGCCGACGTCGACGACGCGGAGGGCGTCGGTGCGGTCGGCGGCCCACTCGGGGTCCTCCTCGGAGTCTTCGAGGAGCTTGGCGATGCCGAAGTCGAGGACCTTGGTGAAGTCGGGGTCTTTGCGGTCGCGGGTGAGCATGATGTTGCCCGGCTTCATGTCGCGGTGGACGATGCCCTTCTCGTGGGCTTCTTCCAGGCTGGCGGCGATCTGTCGGGCGATGTGGATGACGCGGGCGGGGGAGATGCCCTCGGGGTTGGCCTTGATCTCTTCGGCGAGGGTGGGGCCGTCGATGAACTCGAAGGCCATGTAGAGGACGCCGGTGTCGGTCTTGTCGTAGTCGTAGAGGGTGATGGTGTTGGGGTGGCGGAGGGAGGAGGCGAGGCGGGCCTCGCGCTGGAAGCGGAGGAGGGCGGCCTCGGCGCTCTTGGCGTCGCCGCGCGCGGACTTGTGGAGGCGGAAGACCTTGAGGGCGACGATGCGCCCGACGCCGACCTGGTTGGCGCGGTAGACGATGGCGAAGGCGCCGCGCCCGACGACCTCCATGACCTGGTATCGGCCGAGGAGGGTGGCGGGGAGGTCACGCCCGGCGGTCTCTTCGGCGGAGAGTGCAGGGGTGGCCTGGAAGCGCGCGTTGGGCGCGCTCTCGCCGTGGGGCTGCTGGGGTTCGGGGCGCTCCGCGTCGCCGTGGGTCTCGATCTCTGGCATAGTCCGCCACCTGTCGCGGCTTGGGCTCCAGCCGCGCAACCACATGCCGCCCTCGCCTCGCTGGGCGTTGCTGCTGGACTGGACATACTAAGAAGCAGGGGCGGGCTTCGTCAAGCATTGCGGCGGCGCTCTTTGCTCTGCGGCGCGCTTGGTCTATCCTGCGCGGCGGCCTGGCGCGCCAGGCTCTCACCCCTCTCCTGCGCTGGCCCATGCTGACCACGACCGTCCGCCTTGTCTTTGTTGTCTCTCTGGCTGCGCTGCTCGCGGCCTGCAACCTCACGACCGAGCCGACCCGCATCCAGGTCGATCCTCGCCTGGACGAGCTCTTGAGCCAGGACGCGGGCGGGGTGGCGGACGTGTCGCCGGACGCCCCGGCGGAGGAGGACGCGGCGGCGGAGCCCGACGCGGCGTCGCTCTCCGGGCCGCCCTTCACCTGCACGCCGTCGTGCCCGCAGGGGGCGTGGTGCCTGCCGTCGGGGCTCTGCTCGCCGCTTGGGACGTCGTGCGCGCAGGAGGGGGCGCTCTGCGATCCGGCGGTGGTGGCGCCGACGACGGAGTTTGTCTGCGAGGCGGTCTTCGACACCAGCGCGGGGCTCTGCCGCCGGGTGTGCGCGCCGGACAACAACACGTGCGCCCGGGATCAGAGCTGCACGCGGCTCTTCATCGGGAGCCCGATCTTCACCTGCAACGACCGCTGCCGCGACGACGGGGAGTGCAACGGGATCGACGTCTGCGACGTCGCCAGCCTGGTGCCTGCGTGCCGGGCGGCGTGCCAGCCCTTCGCCTCGGGGCAGTGCGCGGAGGGGCGGCGCTGCATCCCGCTGAACACGGAGCGCGGCATCTGCCAGGTGGAGGGGAGCGCGGGCGCGGGCGCGGCGTGCGAGGACGAGGAGGAGTGCGGCGAGGGGCTGCTCTGCTTCAATGGGGGCGGTGAGTCGGGGATGTGCGTCCCCTATTGTGATCCGGAGGCGTCGGTCGGCGGGTTGGGGGCGTGCGGCGCGGGCGAGTCGTGTCTGGCGCTCGCGCAGGTGGAGCTTGGGGTGTGCTTCCCGGGGTGTGATCTCTTCGCCGCGCAGGGGTGCGCGGCGGGGCTGGGCTGCTATCTGACGGCCACCGAGGGGGCCGCGGGGGTGTGCATCGCGCGCGGCGCGACGGCCCGCGGCGGGGCCTGCGAGGCCACCGCCGAGTGCACAGGGGATCTCCAGTGCCTCGGCGACGGGAACGGCGGCGCGACCTGCGAGCTCTTCTGCCAGCCCGGCGCGGAGGACGGCCCGGGGGCGTGCCCGAGCGGGGAGACGTGCGCGCGGCTCACGGGGACCACGCTGGGTTTTTGCCGCTGAGGAGACGATGGAGCGCTCGCATCACCTGCTGCCGCCGCTCTTGACGCCGCTCCTCGGGGTGGCGGTCTGGGCGTTGCTCTTCCTCTCGCCGCTTCAGATCGAGTGGGGGGCGCAGGACACGCGGGGGATCTTGCTGGCGGCGTTCCTGGCGCCGCTGGGGGCGCTGGGGCTGGGGGTGGCGCTGCGTCGCCCGCTGCCGCTCCTGCTGGGCTTCCCGGTGTCGATCCTGCCGGGGTTTCTGCTCATGCCTGAGCTGGACCGGGCGATCTTCAGCGCGCCGGGGCCGGCGCTCCTGCTCCTGGGGGCGCTGGGGGGCTTCGTGGTGGCGGCGTCGCGCTGGCTGGCGCGGGCGCCGCATCCGGGCCGCGACGGGGCCGCGCTGGAGGCGAGCCCGCTGCCGCCGCTGCCGCAGCGGCGGGATCTCTGGTGGCCCTACCGCGTCCACTTCGCCCCGCGCCTCCTCCTGCTGCCGCTCCTGCTGGCGCTGCCGATCTACCGCCTGAACTTCGCCGCCGGGGCCCTGGAGGCGTGGCGCGAGGGCTTCGGGGAGCAGGCGGCCCACGCGCAGGTCATGGCGAACCTGCTGGCGCTCTTTGTGTGGGTGGTGGTCGCCTACCTCTTCTTCATCTCGCCGGGCCTCAACCTGGAGCTGGAGCAGCGGGAGCTGGATCAGCAGCTCGCGGCGCGGGCGCTGCGCCGTCCGGGGGCGGCGTCGCGGGCGCTCGTGTGGGCGCTGGCGATCCTGGGCGCGGCGTGCGCAGGCGGCGCGCTCCTCTACCTGAAGCTGGGGTGAGGGTCGCGGCGCGGGGCTGGCCTGGAGCGCGGCGTGTGTCTATAGTGCGTAGCGGCGGGCGCGCGGTGCGCCTGGCTGGATCGGCGGAGGCGTGATGTCCCAGCGCAGCTTC
>CAUJGC010000301.1 GCA_963169075.1 Myxococcota bacterium | reverse complement strand
GGCGCCCTGGAGGCGGAGGGTGAGGGGGTCGTCGGGGGCGAAGGCGGGGAGGGTGGCGCCGGAGGGCGTCGGGAGGAAGGCGCGGGGGATGGCGGCGAGGTGGAGGGCGGTGGTGTGGTAGGCGAGGTCGAGGCCGAGGCGGTCGAGGAGGCGTCGGTGTTCTGGGGTGGGCTCTTGGGCGTCGAGGAGCAGGACGCGCCAGCCGGGGGCGTCCTGGAGGGGGTGGAGGTCGGGGTGTGGGCTGGGGAGGAGGTCGGGGCGGAGGTCGGGCGGGAGGAGGACGGCCCAGCGCCCCGGGGTGAGGGTGTCGGCGCGGGGTCGGTAGAGGGCGCGGGGCGGCGCGCTGAGATCGTCGGGGAGTCGGAAGAGGGCGGGCGCGTCGTGGGGTGGCGCGTGGAGGGTGAGGGGTCGGAGGAGGTCGGTGATCTCGGGGTCGTCGTCGAAGCGGGGGCAGGTGGGGGCGAGGGTGTGGGGTGATGTGTGGAGGGTGAGGCCGTGGTCGCGGAGGCGCTGGATGGGGACGGCGTGGCGTGCGTCGGGGGTCTGGAGGTCGAGGGCGCGGAGGAAGGTAGGGAGGTGGGGGAGGGGGGGCCAGGCGGCGAGGAGGCGTGGGGCCTGGGGTGCTTCGAGGTCGAGGTGCCAGGTGGGGGCGGTGTCGTCGTCGCCGGGTGAGTCGTCGGGTCGTGGATCGGGCGGGGCGCCCTGGGAGCGCGGCTCTTCGAGGCGTTGGAGGGCCTGGGCGGCGCGTCGGGTGGCGCGTCGGGCGAGGTCTTCGGGGGAGGGGGGTGCGGGCGGGGTGCGGGGGGTGAGCGGCGGCGCGGGGGCGCCGCCGTCTTCGAGGGTGGGCAGGGGCTCGGCGTGGCGGGTGGGCGCGTCGGGTGGCGGGAGGGCGACGCCGAGGAGGCGGAGGGCGCCGGGGAGGTCGAGGAGGCGGCTGGCGACCAGCTCGCGCTGGGCCTGGGGCGGGAGGATGGGCTGGAACTTGGAGAGGCGCCAGGCGGGGAGGTCGTGCTCGATCTGGGCGTCGTCCCACCAGGCGGGGTCCGCCAGGGTCTGGACGGCGTGGCGGAGGGCGTTGTGGGAGAGGGTGTCTCCGCTGAGGGTGATGGCGAGGTTGTCGGCCTGGATGCTCCAGGTCGGGTGGAGGCGTCGGAGGCCGAGGCGGAGGGTCTGGTGGATGGCGCCTCCGGCGAAGGCCCACCAGCGGAGCCGCCCGTCGTCGAGGGTCTCGACGGGGAGGTCTTCGGGGTCGGTGAGGAGGGGGCGGAGGCGGAGCTTGAGGTCGTCGAGGGCCGCCTGGGCGGCAGGGCGGAGCCAGGGCGTGGGCGAGTCGTCGGAGAGGGCGCGGCGCATGGCGCCGGTGAGGAGGGGGCCGAGGAGCTGCGGCGAGAAGCCGCTCCAGCGGGGGTGTTCGCCGTGGGGTGCGGAGGTGACGGTGAGGCGTCGGCGGTCGGGATCGACGCCGTGGATCCGCCAGGCGCGCCCGGCGAGGAGGAAGGTGCCGCCCTCTCCGATGCGCTCGACGAAGGCGCTGTCGAGGGTGCCGATGGGGTGTTGGTGGGTGTCCTCGACGGTGTAGGTCCCGGGGCTGGAGAAGACGGCGTAGAGGTCGCGGAAGTTGAAGCGCCCGAAGTGTTTTTCGCCTGCTGCGCCGAAGAGGAGGGCGCCGTCTGCGACCTGGAGGATGTCGTTGTCGCGGAGGTGTCTGGCGAGGTCTTCGAGGTCGCGGGGGGAGAAGCCCTTGAAGTCGGGGACGCGCTGGAGTGTCTGCCAGGCCTGGGAGAGGGTGAGCTGTCCGGGTCTTGCGCAGGTGAGGGCGAGGAGCTGCTGGGCGAGGACGCCCCAGGCTCGTGGGTCGATGTGGATGTTCTCGACGTCCTGGCTTTCGCGGAGCTGGATGAGGGCGAGGGCCTGGAGGGCGGCGAGGGGCGAGGTGGTGAGGAAGGCGAGGGTGGGCTTGGCGCCAATGCGGCGTCCGGTGCGTCCGAGGCGCTGGAGGAAGGAGGCTGCGGAGCGGGGTGCGTCGAGCTGGAGGACGATGTCGAGGTCGTCGAGGTCGATGCCCAGCTCCAGGGTGGAGGTGCAGGCGACGCAGACGGGCTGGGTGGTGGTGCGGAGGGCCTCTTCGGCGCGTCGTCGCTCGGCGGCGTCGAGGCTGCCGTGGTGGGTTTGGGTGTAGAAGCCCTGGTTTTTCAAGGTGTTGGTGATGGACTCGGCGCGTCGTCGGCTCTCGGCGAAGAGGAGGGCGCGGACGGGTGCGGGCGGGTCCTTCTTGCGCTGGGCGGCGTTGAGGAGCTTGAGGGCCATGCGCGCGAGGGCGTCGTCGTCGCCTTCGTCGAAGAGGTCGATGAAGAAGGAGGCCTGGGGTGGTGTGGTGTCGGGTGGGGGTTGGAGGACGTCGCGCTCGTGGGGCGAGCCTGCGGCGAGCCAGTCGAGGAGGTCGCCGGGGTTGCCGACGGTGGCGCTGAGGCCGACGCGGAGGGGCGGGGGGCCCTGGACGAGGGCGGCGGCGCGCTCCAGGACGGCGCGGAGGTGCGCGCCGCGCTCGGTGCCGGCGAGGGCGTGGATCTCGTCGATGACGACGGCGCGGAGGTGCGCGAAGAGGCGGTCGGCGGGGTAGCGGGGCGCGGTGAGGAGGACTTCAAGGGACTCGGGGGTGGTGAGGAGGAGGTGAGGCGGGTGTTGGGCGAGGCGCTTGCGCGTGGTCTCGGAGGCGTCGCCGTGGAGGGCGGCGACCTCCAGGCCGACGGCTGCGGCGAGGCGTTGGACGCGGGGGAGCTGGTCGTTGATGAGGGCCTTGAGGGGGGCGATGAGGAGCGCGCCGAGGCCGCTCGGTGGGGCGTCGCTCTGGAGGAGGAGGTGGAGGACAGGGAGGAGGGCGGCCTCGGTCTTTCCGCCTGCGGTGGGTGCGAGGATGAGGGCGTCGCGTCCATCGAGGAGGTGGTGGACGGCGCGGGCCTGGATGGGGCGGAGGCCGCGCCAGCCGAGGGTGTATTGGATGGCGTGCTGGAGGCGGGGGTGGAGTCGTTGGAAGGCGAGGTCATCCATCGACGAAGAGCTCCTCCTCGTCATCGCCGCGGAGGATGGCGCGCTCGCGGTCGTTGAGGTCGAGGTCCCCGAGGTGGAGATCGACGCGGGGGTCGTAGGTGGGGTCTTCGTCCACGAGGTCGAAGAGGTGGACGAGGCGCTTGAGGAAGGGGCGGGGGATGGAGGTGAGGCGCCCGCCGAAGCCGGTGGTGAACTCTTCGACGAGGCGGTCGAGGAGGGCGGGCGGGATGCGGAGGAGGAAGCGCTCGCGGTCTTCGGCGGGGTAGAGCTCGCGGAGCTTGCGGGCGACCTCGCGGAGTCGGTCTTCGTCGAAGGGGGTGAGGACGAGCTGCGCGCCGCGGAGGGAGGTGCGCCCGCCGATGGACTCGAGCTTGACGCGGTCATGGAGGGGTTGGAGGCTGGCGATGCCCTTGGCTCGGTCGTCGAAGAAGAGAGGTGTGCCGGTCATGACCCAGAGGAGCCCGGCGAGGTCAGGCGCGAGGTCGATGATCTGGCGTAGGCCGTTGAGGGTCTTGCTGCGGGTGTCGCCGCGCTGCCGCATGACGGTCTCCAGCTCATCGACGACGATGGTGAGGCCCTTGTAGCCTGCGGCGCGGATGATCTCGACGATGCCGCGGAGGTAGGAGAGGGCCTGGTCGCTCTCGATCTGACCTTTGAGGCCAGCGTCTTTGACGGCGCGGTGTCCGACGTTGGTGCTGCCGCTGAGCCAGGCGAGGAGGCTGTTGGCGGTGTCGAAGTCGCTGCGCTGCCTGGCCTCGAAGAGAGCGGCGAGGGCGCGGCTCATCTCGTGGGGCACGCGGCCCTGGGTGCGTGCGCGGAGGTCCTGCCCGAGCTTGTCCACGACGAGCTGGTCGAAGCCGGGCGCCTGCTCATCCTCGCCGCTCTCCAGGAGGCTGTCCTCGACGGCGGCGATCCAGCGGTCGATGATGGGGCCGAGGGCCCCGCGCTCGCAGAGGGGCGTGGCGAGGCCCTGGATGACCTTGCGGTAGAGCTCATCGAAGCGATGGAAGTGGAGGTCGTTGTCGGAGACGACGACGAAGCTGGTGACGAAGCCCTCCTGGAGGGCGTCGTGCATGGCGAGGTGGGCCATGAAGGTCTTTCCGCAGCCGTAGTCGCCGCGGAGGAACTTGAAGGCGCCGTCGCGGTGTCCGGCGAGCCGGAGGAGGCGTCGGATCTCGGCGCGTGGGCCGTCGATGCCGACGGCGAAGGCCTCGATGCCTCGGGAGGGGACGGTGCCCTGGCGGAGGTTCTGGAAGACGTGGTGCGTATCTTCGGTGGAGATGTTCATGATATATCAAGATCCATATCAAGACTTGCGATACAGCGTCGAGTTATCAAGGATCTCCATCGAGATGGAGAAGGGGATGCGCCGGTTGAACTCCTCCAGCTTCGCGCTGAAGCGCCGGGCGGCGCGCGGCGAGCCCAGGAGCCGCTCCAGCGCCGTCTGGTCGAGGGTGCCGTGGCGCTCGATGTGCTGGAGGGCGCGCGCGGTGGCCGGGTCGAAGGTGGCGGCCCAGTCGTCGGGGAGGCGGGGGGCGTCCTCGGGCTCCGCAGGTCGCCCGCGCCCCTGGGCGAGGGCGTAGCCGTCGAGGCAGGTGGGGCCGAAGCGCGCAGGTTCCCCCGGCGCCGCCGCCAGCTCCAGGCGGAGGCGCTCCTGGCGCTCGCCGTGGAGCGTGAAGGTGACGTGGACCGGCTGGCCCGGCTGGGCGGCGATCATCTGGTTCTGGAGCGCGCCGCCGCCGCGCACGTCGGTGATGGTGAGGTCGGCGCGCTGGGCCTCCGCGGGCCGGAGGACGAGGAGGACCGGGCCCGGCTGGAGGAAGCCGAGGGTGCGCTGGTCCTGCGTGTCCGCCTCCAGGGTGAAGGTGAGGGTGGCGCCCGAGGGCGCGTCGTGGAGATCGTGCTCCGCCAGGCGATAGCGCTGGCGCTCCTGCCTCACCACCGCCTCGCCGGGCTGCTGCTCGATCACGAGCACGGGGATGACGCGCTCCTGCGGCGAGAGCCCCCCATAGACGAGGCCCGTGTCGTGGGCGTCCACGTCGAAGACGTGGGTGCGGCGCGGGGTGATGACCGTGCCCGCGCGCCCCGTGAAGCCCAGCTCCTCAAAGGAGAGGGCGACGCACTCGGGGGGGGCTGGCTGGTTGGGCGGCGCCAGCGCGTAGCGGCGATGGACGACGCGGGCCTCCGGCGGCGCCGGGAGCACGCGGGTGGTCTCGTCGCGCCGGAGCGTGCCCTGCGGGGCCGTGAAGAGGAAGGTGTCGAAGCCCAGGACGCGGAGCTGCCGCCAGGCGGCGACGATCCGGCCCAGGCGCGCCTCCAGATGCTCCAGGCGCTCCGGCGGCGCCTCCTCCGGGCTCGCCACCAGGAGGACCTCCGCGCGGCTCGTCCCCAGGCGGAGGCTCTCCAGCGGGCGGTCGCAGAGCTCGTCCAGCGTGACGTGCGCGACGCGGCGCTTGCGCGAGGCGTCGGCGGCCAGCAGGTCGCCCCAGGCGCGGACCCGGGCGTCGTGGCGCGCGACGGTGAGCGAGCCCGCCCGGAAGCCCGCGAAGCCCTCGCTGCCCGCAAGCTCCAGGCGACCCTGCTGCTGAGTTGGCGCCAGCGCGTTGAGGGTGATCGCAGGCGTCGCCGGGATCTCGGCCAGCCGCGCGCGGAGATCACACGTCGCTCCCTCCGCGCTGAGGAGCTGCTCCAGCTCCAGCGCCGCCTCGAAGCGGAGGTTGTCCAGGAGGAGCACCGCGACGCGCCCCCCACGGGACGCGCGCGGGGCGACGACATCCTCAAAGAAGCGCCGCTGCTGGAGCGCCGGCGGCGCCAGGAAGCCTCGCCGCTCCCCGATGGCGGTGAAGTCCTCCGCCAGCAGGTCCGCCCAGGCCCGGTAGCGCTCCCGGAGCTGATTGGCTGCGTCCAGCAAGGCCGCGAAGGCGCCCAGGTGCGGACGGAGGAGGGCCGCGCGCTGCTGCTCCAGCGCGCGCTGGGCAGCGTCCACCCGCGCGCCCTGCTCGGCGTAGCGCGCCGTGGCCTCCTCCCAGGAGCCTGCCCCGTCCAGCGGCCTGGGAGAGCGGCTGAGCGCCGCCCCCAGGCGGGCGATGGCGGCGATGAGCTGCCACTCAAAGCGCCGGTTGGCGTCGCGCTGCGCCCAGAAGGAGAGGTGCTCCAGATGCTCCCGCGCCCAGCGCGCAGCCTGCTCCCAACGCCCGTCACGCAGCTGAAGGAGCGCCGCCGCGATGATCCGCTGCTCCTCCATCTGAAACGTGTTGATCGAGCCGAGGTCCTCAGCCTGCGCGTCGCTCAGCTCGGCCTCCAGGTGGGCCTCCACGTGGGGGGCAAGCTCGGCGTAGGACGCCGGGTGGCGCTCGCGGACACGCGCGATGGCCTCGCGGCAGACCTGCACGGTGCCCGGCGGGAGCGCCTTGAGCGGGAGGAGCGCACGGAGACGCGGCGCGCGCCGCAGATCCTGCACGAACTCCACGCACATGAGCCACGCCGCCAGCACATCGACCAGATCCAGATAGGACGCCGGCACATCCCCCAGATAGAAGCGCGCGAAGGCGTCGTCCGCCCCCAGGTGCCGCCCCATCCACCGCCACACCGCCCAGACGCGCTCCCTCGCCTCCTCCGCGTCGCTCTCCGCGATGCGCCCCGAGAGGTCGTCCGCTCCCCCGAGGAGGTTGTCCACCACGCGCTCCACGCCCCAGGCGTCCAGATCCTGCCCGATCTGGCTGGAGTCGGGTGCGCGCGCAGCGCGCAGCCCCCGCGCCGCGGCCGCCAGCGTGTGCCCCCCCCCCAGCGCCCCGCGGAAGGCGCGGACCACCACCGGCGCGGCGATACCCAGCGCCACCGCCCACAAGA
>CAUJGC010000300.1 GCA_963169075.1 Myxococcota bacterium | reverse complement strand
GGCGCTCCATGAGGGAGGCGCCGAGGCGGGAGGAGGGGGGGCGCGGCTCGTCCTGGGGCGGGGGCTCGGGGAGGGGTGCGGGGGGCGGCTCCAGGGCGTCGGTGGGGTCCCAGGCCTCGGCGTCGTCGTCGGGGCTGGTGGCCTGGAGGGCGTCGAGGGGGGAGGAGAAGACGCCGGAGCGTCCGAAGTGGGTGGCGGGCCGCGCGGCGGCGGTGAAGGAGCCGGTGCGGGTGGAGGCGGCGAGGGGCGCTGAGGGGGGGGCGGGGGGGGGCGGCGCCGAGGTGAGGGCGGGTGGGTCGCGGCGCGGGTCGCGGGCGGGGTAGTCGCTCTGGAGGAGGGTCTGGAGGGCGCGGACGAGGTCATCGCGCTGGATGGGCTTGGCGAGGAGGGCCTTGAAGGGGTAGCGCGAGGCGAGGATGCGGGCGTTGGCGTTGCCCTGGTAGACGGCGGTCATGCCGAGGATGGGGATGGCGTCGATCAGCTCGGGGGAGGTGCGGAAGAGGTCGAAGCCGCAGCCGTCGGGGAGGAAGAGGTCGAGGAGGATGACGTCGGCGGGGCGGGTGCGGAGGGAGCGCCGGGTGGAGCCGAGGCTGGCCTCGCACTGGACCTCGAAGCCTTCGGCTTCCAGAAGCTCGCGGCAGCGTCGCTGCACGGCCACATCATCATCGACGACCAGGATTCGCTTCACCGCTCCCTCACCGCAGGCCACCCGTCAAGGTCATCCACTCATACGCCAGGGCGTCGCGCGGCGCAAGCCCCGGGGTCAGGCGGGGGGTGTGGCGCTGATGGGCTGGAGGGGCAGCTCGACCGGGGAGGGGAGGGCAGGGGCGCCCCAGAAGACGCTGTCGATGGACATGGCGAGGAAGAGCAGGGCGAGGTAGAGGAGGGAGAAGAGGAAGGTGCGCTTGGGCCAGAGGTCGGTCTGCGCGAACATGGTCTTGACGCAGAAGAAGCAGAAGGCGGCGCCGAGGATGAGGGCAGAGAGGAGGTAGAAGGGGCCCACGGCGTCGTGTGTGTAGCCGAGGACGATGCTGACGGGGAGGAGGAGGAGGGCGTACCAGACCATCTGGAGCTTGGTGTTGCGGACGCCGCGGACGACGGGGAGCATGGGGACGTTGGCGGCGGCGTAGTCGCCGCGCTTGTAGAGGGAGAGGGCCCAGAAGTGGGGCGGCGTCCAGAGGAAGATGATGGCGAACATGATCCAGGCGGGCAAGGCGAGGGTGCCGGTGACGGCGGCCCAGCCGACCAGGGGGGGGACGGCGCCTGCGGCGCCGCCGATGACGATGTTCTGGGGCGTGGAGCGCTTGAGCCACATCGTATAGATGAGGACGTAGAAGAGGTGTCCGCTGAGGGCGGTGGCCGCGGTCAGGGGGTTGACGGCGAAGGCGAGGAGGGCGGTCCCCAGGACGCCGATGGTGATGGCGAAGATGAGGGCGGCGCGTGGGGTGAGGAGGCCCGCGGGGAGGGGTCGCTTGCGGGTGCGCTCCATGATGGCGTCGATGTCGCGGTCATAGACCATGTTGAGGGCGTTGGCGCTCCCGGAGACGAGGGCCATGCCGAGCAGGGTCCAGAGGGTGACCTCCCAGCCGGGGAAGCCGCGCGCGGCGACGAGCATGGGGCAGAAGGTGGAGACGAGGAGGAGGCGGAGGATGCCTGGCTTGGTGAGCTGGTAGTAGGCGCGGAGGGCGCCGAGGCCGCGCGCGGGCGCGGCGGCCTGCTCGGTGGCGGGGGGAGGGGCGGGGGCGTCGAGCCCGTGGAGGGGGGCAGCGTCCTGCATGACAACACCTTTGGAGGCGACCCAGGCGACGAGACCGACGATCGCGGCGGCGATCGCGGTGTGGAGGGCGGAGGTGGGGACAGGGATCTGGTGGGCGACGTTGTACCAGCCGACGAGGATCTGGACGAGGACGAGGCCCACCAGGGCCAGCGGGGCTCCTTGTACTCCTCTCGGGAGGGTCTTGTCACGCATTCCGAGCGCGGCCAGGGCTCCAAAGGCGAGGAGGACGAGGACGCCGACGCCCCGATGGACCATCTGGAGGGTAGCCAGCTCGTCGCTGCCGGGGGGGAGCCAGAGGTCGGGGGAGCAGCCGGGGAAGTCCATGCAGGAGAAGCCCGCCCCCGAGGCGCTGGTCCAGCCGCCGAGGACGAGTTGGAGGAAGGTGAGGGCGAGGGTCCCCACGGCGGCGACGCCGAAGGTGCGCCTGGCAGGCGCGACGCGCTCGCCGCGCGCGGCGGCGGCGATGCGGGTGTTGAGGACGACGAGGGCGGCCCAGAAGAGGTTGCCGAAGACCAGGTGGAGCGAGACGGTCCACGGGGCGAGCTTCTGCGTGACGGTCAGCCCGCCGAGGATGACCTGCGGCGCGAGGAGGAGGAGGGAGACGACGGACCACCGCAGGACGCTGGGGGCCTGCTTGCGCAGCGTCCAGGCCCAGGCGAGCAAGGCGAGGGTGAGGAGGCCGACGAGGCCTGCGACGTAGCGGTGTCCGACCTCCAGGGCGATGGAGAGCCCTTCGGGGGCGGGGGTGACGACCTCGTGCAGCGGCGTGACCTTACCGTAGCAGAGGGGCCAGTCGGGGCAGCCGAGCCCGGCGCCTTTGAGGCGCACGATGGCGCCGAAGCCGATCAGGGGAAAGGTGAGCCCAGCCGTGAGGAGGCCCAGCGCGCGAAGACCCTTCATATCACCATCCATCCAAGCGCAGGGGGTCGTGACGTGGCGCCGCTGCGGCGTAGGGCGCCGTCGTCGGGACACGTCTTGATCAGGGGTGGGGTCGCTGTCAACCCGAGGCGGTCGCATTCCTTTGTTTCCGGCGCGGGTGGCGTGCTAGGTTGCGGCCCGGAAGGTGGGGGGGCGTAGCCAGGGTGAAGGATGGATCTCTTTCAGGCGGTGGGGTTGGGGGCGTTGCAGGGGGTGACGGAGTTTCTGCCGGTCAGCTCATCGGGCCACCTGCGCCTGGTGGAGAACCTGATGGGGGCGCAGGAGCCGGATCTGCTCTTTGACGTGGTGCTGCACCTGGGGACGTTGATGGCGGTCTTCCTGGTCTACCGCAGGGACCTGTGGGGGATGCTGCGGGACGGCGCGCGGGCGCTGGGGGCGCTGGCGCGCGGGGAGGGGGTGCGGGGTGCGCTGCGCTTTGAGGGGGCGCGGCTCCTGGCGCTGCTGGTGATCGCGTCGATCCCGACGGGGATCATCGGGGTGCTGCTCAAGGGGCTGGTGGACAGCCCGGTCTTCACGCTGCCGGTGGTGGGGGGGCTCTTGATGGTGAACGGGGCGATCCTGCTGGCGAGCGGCCGGGTGCAGCGCGCGCCCGGCGCGCCGGATCCCGGCGAGGAGGCCCCGGCGCTGCGGCTGTGGAACATCGGGGCGGTGTCGGCGCTGGTGATCGGGATCGCGCAGGGTGTGGCGGTGCTGCCGGGGATCAGCCGGGCGGGGATGACGATCACGGCGGCGCTGATGCTGCGGGTGGAGCGCCAGCAGGCGGCGCGCTACTCCTTCCTGCTCTCGATCCCGGCGATCCTGGGGGCGCTGGCGCTGCACCTCAAGGAGGCGGCGTCGCAGCCCTGGGACACGAGCCAGGCGCTGCACTTCGGGCTGGGCTGGCTGGCGGCGATGGTGGTGGGGTGGCTCTCGTTGATGTTCCTGCTTCAGATGTTGAAGCGCGCGCGCTTCCACCACTTCGCCTGGTACTGCCTCCTGATCGGGGGGGCGTCGATTGTGTTGGGGATCTCTTCATGAGCATGTACGCGATCATCATGGCGGGCGGCGCGGGGACGCGCTTCTGGCCGTTGAGCCGGCGGAGCCGGCCCAAGCAGCTGGTGCCCTTCGTCGGGGAGGCGCCGATGCTGGCGGAGACGCTCCTGCGCCTCCAGCCGCTGGTGCCGCTGGAGCGGACGGTGGTGGTGACCTCGGCGGCGCTGGTGGAGGCTACGGCGCGCCTGGCGCCGGGCCTGCCGCGGGAGAACATCCTGGCGGAGCCGGTGGGGCGCAACACCGCGCCCTGCATCGGCCTGGCGACCCGCTGGATCCAGGCGCGGACGCCTGGGGAGGACCCGGTGATCGGGGTCTTCGCGGCGGATCACCACGTCGCGGACCCGGCGACCTTCCTCCAGGACGTCGCCCAGGCGGCGGCCGTGGCCGCGGAGGAGCCAGGCGCCATCGTCACCCTGGGGGTGACGCCGGATCGCCCGGAGACGGGCTATGGCTACATCCAGCGCGGGGCGGCCCGCGGGGCCTCCTGGGAGGTCGCGCGCTTCGTCGAGAAGCCCGACCGCGCGACGGCGGAGGGCTACCTGGCCTCGGGGGACTTCCTCTGGAACGCGGGGCTCTTCTTCTTCCGGGCGAGCGCGCTCCAGGCCGAGCTGACCCGCCAGCTCCCGGCGCTGGCGTCGGGCCTGGACGCGCTGGCGTCCCACCTGGGGACGCCGGGCTGGGACGAGGCGCTGGCGTCGGGCTTCCCGGCGCTGCCCTCGGTGAGCATCGATTATGGGGTGATGGAGGGCGCGCGGCAGGTCCGGGTGGTCCCGACCGCCTGCGGCTGGTCCGACCTGGGGCACTGGGGCGCGATGGGGGACGTGCTCCCCCGGGACGCGGCGGGCAACGTCGCCCAGGGCCAGGTGGTGAGCCTGGAGTGCGCGGGCTCGATCCTCATCAACAGGGCGCCGGGGCACGTCGTCGCGGCCCTCGGGGTCGAGGGCCTGGTGGTGGTGGTGACGCCGGACGCGACCCTCGTCCTCCCCGCCGAGCGCTCCCAGGAGGTCCGGGCGCTGGTGGACGCCCTGGCGACCGCCGCGCCCGAGGCGCTGGAGTGATCACGGCTGCGGGGTGAAGGCGAAGCCCTCCTCCCGCGTCTCCAGCCTCCACCGCAGGGTCCGCGCGGCGTCCAGCCGCAGCGTGACCACGCCGCTGCGCTCAACGATCAGCTCCGCAGGCGCCGCCGCGCCGACCGCCCCAAGCAC
>CAUJGC010000299.1 GCA_963169075.1 Myxococcota bacterium | reverse complement strand
TGGTCGGGTCACGGGGCGGTGTGGGGAGGGGGCGGGTGGGCGGGGGAGGGGCTCGCGGCGTCGCAGCGGGTGGTGGGGGCTCGGGAGGAGGAGGCGTTGGTCGAGGGGTTGATCGCGGCGTGGGAGGGGGGGAGGTTTGCGCGCGGCGGTCGGGCGTGATATGGGTGGTGGGAGCAGTTTCTTGGGTTGGGCCGCGTCCTGCGCGCCGCTTCTGTGCCGAGAGCCGAGAGAGATGTTGATGAACAGGTCGTGGTCGGTGGTCATCCTGACCTCGCTGGTGGTGTTGGCGGCGGGGTGTTTTCCGGATTATGAGCGCTTCCGGGGCGTTGGAGGCGCAGACGCGGCCAGCGGCGGCGAGGATGCGGGCGTGGAGGACGCGAGCGCCGAGGACAGCGGCGGCGGCGGGGAGGAGGTCGGCGCGGACGCGGGCGCTGATGCCGAGGTCGTGGAGGATGTCGCTCCCGACGACGCGGCGGTGGAGCCGGACGCCGAAGAGGATGCGGCGGTGGAGCCAGACGCCGCAGAGGATGCGGCGGTGGGGATGGCTTGCGCGAGCGACGCGGCCTGTCCTTCGGGTCAGGTGTGCCTTGAGGGCTTCGATGGGGGCTTCTGCTCGGTGGCGTGCGTTGACGACAGCGCGTGTCCTTCGGGGAGCGCGTGCGGCGCCTCGGTGGGGCTGGCCTACTGCCTGCTGCCCTGCGCGGGGTCGTGCGCGCGGGCGGGCTTCTCGTGCGTGGCGGGGTGGCGCGGCGGGGAGGAGGATTGGTGCGTCACGGACAGCGACGGCGACGGTGCGCTGAACGCCGAGGACGTGTGCCCGGAGGTCTTTGATCCGGAGCAGTCCGACGTGGATCATGACGGCGACGGGGATCGCTGCGACGTGGACCCGTACTGCCCGCTGACGGAGCTGCGGGGCACGTCGTCGCAGGGCTACGATCGGGCGTCGCCGCCCGGGGTGCTGCGGGGCGGCGGGATGGTCTATGTGCCGCCGCTGAGGCAGGTGCTCTATCTGGGGGGCGAGGACGGCCAGGGCGGCTTGAGCGACCGGGTGGTGGGCTACGACGGGGGCGCCGACGCGTGGAGCGCGTCGCTGCCGCCGCTGCCCTACGCTGCGCGCGGCGTGGCGGCGGCCTGGGATCGCCAGCGCCAGGAGGTGGTGGCGACGCCCGGCGAGGGCGCGGGGCGTCGCTTGTTGGTGCTGCCTGTGGAGGCGGGTTGGGGCGGCGGCGTGGGGGCGTGGCGGCTTGGGCCCGCGCTGGACGCGCCGCTCTACCACGCGGCGATCGCGCCGCTCTTCCCGGATCGCTTCGTGATCGCGGGCTTCACGGCGCCGACTCGCGGCGAGGGCGCCGAGCTGGTGGCCTACCTCTACGACCGGAGCGGGGAGCGCCTGCGGCGCCTCGCGGGGTCGTTCGCGGCGGTGACCGACGAGGAGGTGACGGCGCCGCTGCTGACGACGCACCGGGACGGCCGGGTCTACCTGCTCAACCCCAACCGCCGGACCCTCTACTGGGTGATCGACCCGGTGGCGGGGACGCTGGACACGGCGAACAACGCGCAGGGGGTGCCGACGCTGACGCCGGCGCTCTTCAACGCAGCGGGCGATCCGCCTGCGCTGCCGCTGGTCGGCGGGGCGACCTCGCTGCCCTTCTCCTACTTCATCCGGCTGGACACGGGGGATGCGCAGCGCATCGACGTGCAGCAGCGCCAGGCGCGGAGCAGCGCCCTCTCGATCCCGGTGCCGACCGGGGTGGAGCTGGAGGGCGCGCGCTTTGAGGGGCTCTTCATCCAGGAGGGGCTCTCGATCCTCGCGCTGACCACGCCCGCAGGGGGCGGCGGGACGACGGCGCGGGAGTACTTCCCGCTCTGCGAGCGGATCTTCACAGGCGACGACGTCGACGATGAGGACGGGGACACGCTGGGCGCGCTGCGCGACAACTGCGTGGGCTCCTCGGGGCAGCGCAACCGGGATCAGGCAGATCACGACCGCGACGGGATCGGGGACATCTGCGACGACGATCTGGACGGCGACGGCATCCCCAACGCCCAGGATCTGGTGATGCTGGAGGGCGGCCCGCTCGATCTCCGCCGCGACATGGACAACGACCGCCTCGTGGACACCGACGACGACGACGACGACGGCGACGGCATCCCCGACGCGGAGGACCCCTATCCGGCGGACAGCGACAACGACGGGGTCCCCAACGCGCTGGATCCCGACGACGACGACGACGGCACCTCGGACATCGAGGAGCAGAGCGCGGGCTCCTCTCAGGTCAGCTGGTTCAGCATCCCGGGGCTGGATCGGGTGGTCCTCGTCACCGCCGAGCCTTCGCCGCGCCTGCTGCTCACGAGCCTGCGCGGGCTCGCGGACGGTGAGGCGCCGCAGGTCATCCCGACGCCGGAGGGCGTGCGGCCTGCGCAGCCCCGGCTCCGGTCGGACGGGCGCTGGCTCGTCTATCTGGACGTCGCCGACGCCGCTGCGCCGCGCCTCGTGGCGCAGGATCTCCAGGCCGCCGGCGACATGCTGGAGGCCCCGCTGGTGCTCCCGATGGAGGGGCGGCTCGTGGAGGCCGATCTGGGCGCAGTCGATCAGCTGGAGGCCTTCCTCGTGATCGAGGTCGATGGGGTCTGGCAGCTCGAGCGTCGCCGGGAGTCCGCCGAGCAGGGGCCGCTGGCCGCCGTGGAGCTGCTCATCTCCAGCCCGCAGCCCCTCTCCGGCGTGGAGATCTCGCCGTCGCTCGATCTGATCTTCTTTGTGGAGGAGGTGCAGGGGTGCTCGATCTGCGCGGACCTGCTGCTGCTGGAGCTGACAGGCGTCGCGTCGCCGCAGCGTCTCCTCAACGACGACATCGAAGGCTCCAAGCGCTCGCCGCGCCTCTCCGCCGCCGGGGACGTGCTCGCCTTCCTCGCCGGTCCCCAGGACGCCGCTCGGGCCTGGATCCTGCGCGGGGGTATCCCCACCCCCATCTCGCCGGAGGGCTGGGAGATCCTCAGCCTCTCCTTCGGTCAAAGCTCCAGGCGGGCCGTCCTGTCGGCCCGCCGCGTCGGGACGCAGGACGCGCCCCGGCTCTTCGTCGCTGATACAGTGACCGAGGTGTGGCGTCCGCTCGGGGAGGTGGCCGTCCAGGCCATCGCCTCACCGTGAAACCCTCTGCGCGCGTATGCCCAGAGCGCGCGTTGGGTTGGGCAAGAGACTTGCGCCAGAGACGGCGCCCTGTTAGAGTAGAGACGACTGGGTGTACGGCAAGATAGCCTCAACCTCCCTCAGCGCGCCACACCCCGCCGTGGCCTTGAGCTCAGCACCAGGTCGCTATGGCCGAGCAACTGCCCGCTGCCTTCGGAAATTACATCCTCCTGGAGCTGATCGCCCGGGGGGGCATGGCCGAGATCTATCGGGCGAAGATGCGCAGCGACATCGACGGCTTCGAGCGTCAGGTCGCCATCAAGAAGATCCTCCCGCACCTGGCTGAGAACGAAGAGTTTATCACGATGCTCATCGACGAGGCGCGGATCAGCGTCTCGCTCAACCACGCCAACATCGCGCAGGTCTACGATCTGGGTCGTGTCGGGGAGACGTACTACATCGCGATGGAGTACATCCCCGGCATCGATCTGGCCTACGTCATCAAGCGGCTGGCGCAGCAGGGCTACCTGATCCCGCTGGAGCACGCGATCTTCATCACCAAAGAGCTCTGCGCCGGGCTCTACTTCGCCCACCGCAAGACCGATGACCAGGGTCGCGCCCTCAACATCGTCCACCGCGACATCTCCCCGCACAACCTCTTGATCTCCTTCAGCGGCGACGCGAAGGTGATCGACTTCGGCGTGGCGAAGGCCTCGGTGAAGCTCGGGCAGACGCGGATGGGGGTCATCAAGGGGAAGCTGCTCTACATGGCGCCCGAGCAGGCGATGGCGAAGCACATCGACGGGCGCGCGGACATCTTCTCGGCGGGGCTCTGCCTCTACAAGATGCTGACGGGTCGGCTCCCGTTTGAGGCGTCCAACGAGTTCCAGATCTACAATAAGGTGTTGACGGCCGAGATTGTTCCGCCGCGTCAGATCAACCCGAACGTCCCGGAGGAGCTGGATCGGATCGTCATGAAGTCCCTGGAGCGCGATCTGAACAAGCGCTACCAGGACTGCTGGGCGATGCACCAGGATCTGGAGCGGGTGCTGCATCGCTTCTCGCCGGGGTACACCAACGGTCGGCTGGCGCGCTTCCTGGAGCAGCACTTCGCCGAGGACAAGGCCAAGCTCACCAAGCGGATCGCGACCTCGCCCGCGCTGGAGACTTCGCAGCCGTCCACGCCGTCGTCGCAGTACAATCAGGGGCCGAACACGCCAGCCAGCGGCCACCAGTCGCACCCGAACCAGCGCCAGCCCGAGCCTGTGCCGGCGCACGGGGCGAGCTACCCGAACGCCCAGGCGCGTCAAGGCGCCGAGGTGTCCTACCCGCAGGCCGGCGGGCGTCCCTCGGGCGGCGGATCGCCCCAGGGGCTCTCGATGCCTGGCCCGCCGGCGGTGCCTGCGCGCCCCATCCCCGCGATCCCCACCCCGGAGTCGCTGGGCTTCCGCGCCTCGCGCAGCGAGCGGGACGGCGGCGAGGAGGAGGGCGCGGACCCGACGGTGGACATGCGGCTGGACCCGTCGCTGCTCCAGGCCGCGGTGGTGGAGCAGGACGCGGACAAGACGCAGAACATGGCGATGCCCGACGATCTGGTCGAGCAGGCGCGCAAGCACCTCGTCCAGCACAACTCCAAGCGCCCGGTGCGTCCGGAGCGTCGCGGCGGCGGGCTCCTCTTTGTCCTGATCGGGGTGGGGGTGCTCTTCCTGCTTGGGGTCATCGCCTTCATCGCCTTCGTCGTCCTGAGCGGCGAGGAGGCGAAGCCGGACAAGCCCCCCGCCGAGGTGGAGTCGCCTGCGAAGGAGGGCTCGCCGGGCGGCGAGGCGGAGGCGGAGGCGGCGCCCGTGGACGGCGCCGAGGCGATCAAGACAGGGCGCCACGCGGTGTCTACGGCGCTCTACAACGCCGCCGAGAAGACCAGCGCCGAGGTGCAGGTGGTCCTCCGCAGCGAGCCCGAGAAGGCCGAGGTGTCCCGCGGCGGCGAGGCGCTGGGGGTGACCCCGCTGACGCTGAGCGTCCCGCGAGGCGACGCGGCTGTGACCTACACCTTCAAGCTGGACGGCTACGACGCGGCGCAGCTTGAGGTGGTCCCGGATCAGCGTCGCGAGCTGAGCGCGACCCTCCCGAAGTCCAGCGCCAAGTCCAGCGCGGCGCGGGGGACTCCCCCGGCGGGCGGCGGCGCCAAGAACGGTGGCGGCGGCGCCAGGAATGGCGGCGGCAACAAGAATGGCGGCGGCGGCAAGAACGGCGGCGGCGGTGGCCTGATAGACCCCTGGTGATCTCGGATGAAGAAGCCCCTCCTCTCCCTCCTCGGCGCGCTCCTCGTGATCAGCACCGCAGGGGTCGTCCTCACCGCAGCGCCCCAGGCTGCCAGCGCCCAGCAGGATCGCAACAAGGCGAAGAAGGTCTATCGTGAGGCCAAGAAGGCTTACGACGCGAAGGACTTTGACACCGCGGCGGGCCTCTTCCTGGAGGCCTACGAGTACGATCCCAAGCCCGAGCTGCTCTTCAACATCGGCCAGGCCTACAAGGAGGCAGGGCGCTATGTGAAGGCTGCCGAATACCTCCAGCGCTTCCTTCAGGAGCGCCCCGACGCGCCCAACAAGGACGAGGTCGCGCAGCAGCTCTACGACATCCAGCTCCAGATCGCCGCGCAGGCGTCCACGGTGACGATCCAGGCTCCTGCCGACGGCATCCCTGTCTTTGTGGACGACGAGGCGGAGCCGCGCTGCGTCACCCCCTGCCTCCTGACGTTGAGCCCCATGACGCACCAGGTGCGGCTGGTGCCTGCGAAGGGCGCGCCGCAGACGCTTGAGATCACACCGGACCCGGGCTCGGAGTCCTCGCTGGCCTTCGATCTGGGCGGCGGCGCGCCGCGCGGGCAGCTGACGGTCCGCTCGTCGCTGGATCGCGGCGAGCTGGTGCTGGACGGCCGCCCTCGGGCCTCCTTCCCCATCGCCCGCCCCCTGGAGCTGGAGGTCGGCTCCTATCCCGCCTCCATCCGCATCGACGGCGAGACGGTCTGGACGGGCAGCGTCGAGATCCAGCCCGATGCGCCCGCGACGCTGGACGTCATCGCGCTGGCGCCCGCGCGCAGCGAGGAGAGCGGCGGCGGCAGCGTCATGACCCTGGCGGGTTGGTCGCTGGGCGCGGCGGGGATCGCCTCGCTCGGCGCCGGGCTCTTCTTCGGGCTCTCGGCGACCTCCATTGAGGACGATCTGCAGGCGCAGCTCGACGCAGGTCGCGCGCCGGATCAAGACCTCCTCGCCCAGGGCGAGTCCCAGGCCCTCTTCGCCAACGTCTTCTATGGGGTGGGCGCGCTCTCGCTCATCTCGGGGGCGCTCCTCATCATCCTGGACGATGGAGGTGAGGAGGCCAGCGCCTCGCGGGGCTCCTCGCCGGGAGACGTGCAGGTGTTGGTGAGCCCCCAGCCCAGCGGCGGCGTGGTGGGGTTGGGTGTTTCGTATTGATTTTGTATTGATTTCGCGTTGAATTTGCGCTGATTTTGTTCTGTGCTGGGCTGCCTCCGGCGGCCGGGGGCGAGCCGCCCCCGGACCCCCGACATCCTGGCGGCAAGGTGGTATGAATGCGGTGAGCCGCTGCTGCGTTCCACTGGCGGCGCCGCGCGCCGTTGGTGTCTCCTCCACCCCAGGTCTCGCCCATGTCCGTCCGCGTCTCGCCTCGCCTCGCCTCGGGGCTCGCCCTCTCGCTGGTGGTCCTCCTCGGAGGCGGGGGGCTCGTCTGGGCCTATGACAACCTCCTGCATGAGTACTTCGTGATCCCGGAGGGCGAGCGCCCGACGGACGGGCCGACCTCGCAGGGGCCAGGCGATCCCGGCGCGGCGGCGCTGGGGGAGGCGCTGGGGGAGGCGCTGGCGGAGAGCACGCCGGGCGATGCCGCCGCAGGCGGCTTGCAGCCGCCCGCGCTGACCCTGACCAACCAGGGGGACGAGCTGGAGTACAGCGCCTCCGGGGCCCCGCGCTCGCCTGATGGTGAGCCGGTCTCGGAGCGGAACGGCCCCAGCGATCCCGAGCGGGCCGCGTCGCTGGATCGCCAGACGACGCTGGACCAATCCCTCAGCTACTACGCCGTCTTCAACCCCTCCGTCTCGCCCTGGAAGCGGGTCACGGCGCGCAATCAGGTCAACGCCGACTACACCATAACCGCGCGCTCGCCCCGCCGCCGCCTGGAGGTCCGGGACACGCCGCTCCGCGCGGGCTATGAGCGCTTCTGGGGCTCGATGCTCGTGCGGATGGAGGCCGGGCGTCCCCTCGCGCTGCCCTCGGTGGCGGCGACGATGAGCGTCCTGCGCTACCAGACCGAGCCCCCCATCGAGCTGGCCTTCCAACACGAGCACCTGACCGACAACTACTATGTGACAGGCGGCTTCTCGGGCACGGTGCGGATCAACTTCCTCGTCGAGGCGCCGTCCTCCTACTTCGGCGGCGCGGTGGACCCGCGGGCGCAGATCGCGGACACCCCGGCCCACCTGCGCCCGCAGGTGCCTGCGGAGATCCGCGCGGCAGCGGATCGCGTGATCGACGCCATCGGGGTCAACCGCCGAGGCACCCTCAAGGAGCAGCTGGAGCCGCTGGTGGCCTGGTTTCGCTCCTTTGAGGCGCGGGAGTTCCCCGCCAGCGCCACCACCCGGGACGTCTATCTGGACATCGCCCTCAACAAGCTGGGGGTCTGCCGTCACCGGGCGCTGGCCTTCGTGATCACCGCCCAGAGCCTCGGGATGGCGGCCCGCTACGTCCACAACGAGGCCCACGCCTTCGTCGAGGTCTTCATCCCGCCGCGGGGGTGGCTCCGCATCGATCTGGGGGGCGCCGCGGTGGACTTCGAGATGCGCAACAGCGCCGACAAGTCCCTGCACACCCCCCCGGAGCCCGACTCCCTGCCGCAGCCCGAGGACTTCACCTCGTCCTACAGCCACCGGGTCGGCGCTGGGCAGCAGGAGGCCGACGTCAACGCCGACGGCGTCCCCGAGTCGCTGGAGGGGATCCCCTCCCAGACGACCTCGCCGCGGCTGCGCGGCGCCGATGGCCCCCAGGACACCCCCGCCGATCAGGCCAGCGCCGCCGAAGAGACGCCCGGCGAACATGGCGAAGCGGGCGTGGGGGAGGAGGAGGACGGAGGTGCGGCGCCGCCCTTCCCCGAGGCTCCCGCAGATGCAGCGCCCGACGCGCCGCCGCGCCGCGCGACGCAGCTCCGGCTCCTCCCCCCCGAGCGCGGGCGCGAGCCCAGCGTCTTCCGCGGCGAGGCGATCCAGCTTCGGGGGCGCTTGAGCACCGATCAAGGGCTCCCGCTGGCGTCGCGCCGGGTGGAGGCCTACCTGGCCCCCAGCGGCGGCGGCAAGGTCAGCCCCGACGCGCTCCAGCGCATCGGGGAGGGCACCACCGACGAGGCCGGGCTGGTGACGCTGGAGGCGCGCATCCCGCCGACCACGCACCTGGGGCGCTGGTCCATCTACCTCTTCTACCCCGGTGATGAGCGCTTCGAGCGGGCGCACAGCGATTGACTCGCCGCGGCGAGACGTGAAAAGATGCTCCCCGTGAGAGAGGCTGCGACGTCACGGGGAGGTGATGGAGACACACGCCGCTTTAGAGCCTGGGAGCTTGATCGATCGCCGCTTCCGCGTGGAGCGCCTGCTCGGGCGCGGCGGCTACGGAGAGGTCTACCTCGCGCACCAGCTCTCGATGCAGCGCGCGGTGGCTCTCAAGACGCTCCACACCACCCTCACCACCCCCACGACGCTGGAGCGCTTCCAGAACGAGGCGCGCTGGGCCTGCCAGCTCAACCACCCCAACACCGTCACCTATTACGACTTCGGCTTCGACCCCGAGGCCAACCTCGCCTATCTCGTCATGGAGTACCTCCACGGCGAGACGCTGGCCGAGCGCCTCAAGCGCCTCGGACCCCTGAGCCTGGATGAGCTGACCGTCATCCTGGAGCAGATCTGCGGCTCGTTGGCCGAGGCCCACAGCGTGGGTATCATCCACCGCGACGTCAAGCCCGAGAACATCATGCTCATCGAGCGCGCCGGGCGGGCCAACTACGTCAAGGTCATCGACTTCGGGATCGCCAAGGCGCTGGAGCCCCTCGGCCCGGAGGGCGACGAGGAGAGCCAGCTCACCGCCACCGGGGCGCTCCTGGGATCGCCGCACTACATGTCCCCTGAGCAGATCCGCTCGGGGGAGATCCCCATCGACCGCCGAGCAGACGTCTACGCCCTGGGCTGCCTCGTCTTCAAGGCCCTCACCGGGGTGCCCCCCTTCCGGGGGCGCTCTGCGATGGACATCGCGACGCGACACCTCATCGAGCCGCCGCCTCACCTGAGCGCCGTCGCCAACGGGGTCCACTTCCCCATCGCGCTGGAGCGCCTCGTCCTCCGCGCCCTCTCCAAGACCCCCGAGGAGCGCCCCACCACCGCGCTCCTCTTCTTCGAGGAGTACCTGGAGGCGGTGCAGGACGCCCTGGTGACCCCCATCGAGCAGCTGCGCCAGGGGGCGCCGCCCGCGCGGCCCGCGCTGCGCCGCGAGCGCCCTACGGTGATCGGCGGCATCAAGCCCCTCAAGGAGCCGCTGCTGGTGGAGGTCAACCTGCCCGCCGGGGCGCGCGCCAGCGCTCCGCCTGCGGCGCCGCTCGCGGCGCTGCCTGCGTCGCTGGCTGGAGAGGGCGCGGTCCACACCCTCAACCTCCCTGCGCTCCCCGCGCGGGACGCCGCTGCGGCCTCGCCGCGAGCCCGGCGCGGGCTCCTCCTGGCGTCGATCCTCCTCTCGCTCCTCATCGTCGTCGTCGGGCTCGCGATCCTGGCCCAGCGGATGCGCCCCGCAGAAGAGGCGCCTCGCGTCGCGGACGCGTCACCCGCCGCAGGTCCGACGCCCCAAGACCCGCCCTCCACCTCGCCGCCCCCCCAGGCGCCCCCCCCGGCGCCCGAGGCGTCCGCGCCGCCTGCCTCGGCCGAGGCGCCTGCTTCGGCGGCGCCAGCCTCGGCGGCGTCGGCCCGGGCGGACGCTCCGACCGGCGCCGCCCTGCGCCGAGGCCGGGAGCCTGCGGCCCAGGGGGAGCGCGCCAGCACCCGCGAGGTCCTCCGGCGCGCCAGCGCCGAGCTGCCCCCCGCCCGCGAGCCCGCACCCCCCGCCACCCAGCCTGCCCCCGCTGCGCCCCGAGCTGTCCGCGTCACGCTGGTCGCGCGCCCCTGGGGGCGCGTCGCCGTGGGGCGCGCCAGCGCCGAGAACCGCCTGGAGGTCGAGCTGAAGCCCGGCTCCCACGTCGTCGTCATCACCCAGTACGGACGCGAGGTCCTCCGCCGGAGCGTCGAGATCCGCGCAGACTCCCCCGGGGTCATCGTCCTCGACGTGCCGCGCCCTGACGCCGCGTCGCCCTGAGCGGCCGTTCTGGTTTGGCCATGGGCGCGCGGATCTGATAAGGTGGAGGGGTGCTGCGCCTTCGGGCTCCTGATGCCAACATGCAGAGGAAGACGCCTATGAACCCCTCGCTGCTGCGCCTTGACCTCACCTCGACGCTCCGCCGGTGGAGCCCTGGCCTGGTCCTCCTCCTCCTCCTCGGCGCCTGCGCCGAAGGGGAGGAGCCTGGGACGGTTGAGCCGCCGGCGCTCCGCGCTGTCCAGCAGGCGATGGGGCCCGGGATCACCCTCAACGATGGCGGCGGCGTCGCCGTCAGCGAGAGCGGCGCAGATGACACCTACACCGTCACCCTCGCGGAAGATCCGGGCATGGGCCCCGACATCACCGTGACCCTGGACGGCGGCGCGCAGCTCCGGGTGGCCGACAACGCCGCAGGCGTGGACGGCACCCAGACCCTCGACCTCACCTTCAACACCGACAACTGGAATACGGGCTTCACCATCGTCGTCACGGCGGTGGATGACGACGTCGCGGAGGGCTCGCCCCACGCCGCGTCCATCACCCACACCTCCGCCTCCTCCCGTATGCCCTGGAGCGGGCTCACCGCCTCCCAGAGCGTAGACATCACCGACAACGACACCGCAGGCGTCACCCTCAACGCAGGCGGCGGCGTCAGCGTCACCGAGGGCGGCGCCACCGACATCTACACCGTCGTCCTCACCTCCGAGCCCACCGCAGACGTCACCGTCACGCTGGCGACCCACCCTCAGCTCACCACCAACGTCCCCGGGAGCACCCTCACCTTCACCCCGGCCAACTGGGACACCCCGCAGACCGTCACCGTGACCGCTGTCAACGATGACATCGACGAAGACACACAGGTCATCGCGCTGAGCCATGATATCAGCAGCGCAGATGCGACCTATAACGCGCTCCCTGACGCCTCGCTCAACATCACCGTCAACGACGACGACACCGCAGGCGTCACCGTCGCCCACACCGGCGGCAACACCAGCGTCACCGAGGGCGGCGCCACCGACACCTACACCGTCGTCCTCACCTCCGAGCCCACCGCAGACGTCACCGTCTCGGTCGCCGCCAACGGAGAGGTCTCGACCGCCCCCACCAGCCGCACCTTCACCCCGGCCAACTGGAGCACCCCGCAGAGCGTCACCGTCACCGCGACCGACGACCCCGACGTCGAGGGCGCCCACATGACCACCCTCATGCACACCGTCACCAGCGCCGACGCGAAGTACAGCGGCGCCTCCGTAAACGGGCTCTCGATCTCCATCACCGACAACGACACCGCAAGCGTCGCCGTCGTCCAGTCGGGCGGCAACACCGCCGTCACCGAGGGCGGCGCCACGGACTCCTTCACCGTCGCCCTCACCGCCCGCCCCGCCAACAACACCACGATCAACCTCAGCGCCGCCGGGGGACAGATCAACGTCTCCCCGACCTCGCTCACCTTCACCCCGGCCAACTGGAGCACGACGCAGACCGTCACCGTCACCGCGGTGGATGATCTCTTCGCAGAGGGCGCCCACAACGCCTCGGTGACCTTCGCGACCTCCTCCTCCGACGCGGCCTTCAACAACCTGACGGTCCCCGCGGTCAACGTCGCCATCACCGACAACGACAGCGCCGGGGTCACCCTCATCCAGAGCGGCGGCAACACCGCCGTCACCGAGGGCGGCGCCAGCGACACCGTGACGGTGCGCCTCACCTCCCGCCCCCTCCAGGCGGTCACCGTCGCCTTCGCCCCCCAGGGCCCCACCGCCCAGGTCACGGCCACGCCAGGCTCGGTGGTCTTCGACACCAGCGCCACCGACTGGATGACCGAGAAGACCGTCACCATCGCGGCGGTGGATGACAGCGACGTCGAGGGCGCCCACAACACCACCGTCGTCACCACCGTCACCAGCGCCGACCCCCTCTACAACAACTTCAACCTCGCAGACGTCAACGTCGCCATCACCGACAACGACAGCGTCGGCATCATCCTGAGCAACACCTCCGGTCAGGTCACCGAGGCCACCGGCGCGGGCCGCACCCACACCGTCAGCGTCCGCCTCAACAGCCGCCCCAGCCAGGACGTCACCCTCTCGTTCGTGAGCAACGACACCTCCGAGGGCACCGTCTCACCGGCCTCCATGACCTTCTCCAAGAACAACATGGCCAACCGCTGGGACATCAACCAGACGCTCACCATCACAGGCGTGAACGACGATCTCGACGACGACAACGTCTCCTACCAGGTCGCGGTCACCTCCAGCAGCGCGGACAGCAACTACCAGAACCTCACCCGCTCCATCAGCATGACCACCCTGGACGATGACACCGCCGGGATCACCATCACCCCCACCTCCGGCCTCACCGTCACCGAGGCCGGCGGCGCCTCGCGCACCACGACCTTCACCATCCGCCTCAACTCCCAGCCCACCCAGAACGTCAACATCCCGCTCTCCTCCAGCGACACCTCCGAGGGCACCGTCTCTCCGGCCACGGCCCAGCTCACCGCCGCCAACTGGAGCGCCGGCGTCACCGTCACCATCACCGGCGTCGATGACATGGTCAACGACGGCAACGTGGGCTTCACGATCATGACGGGGAACGCGACCAGCAGCGATCCCAAGTACAGCGGCATGAGCGCCCCCAACGTCTCGGTGAGCAACACCGACAACGACCGCCCCACCCTCCGCATCGGCGCCCCGACGCCGGTCATCGAGGGCGACAGCGGCACGCCGCAGCTCATGTTCCCGGTCACGCTCTCGGTGCCGAGCGTCGATCCCGTCTCGGTGCGCTACCGCACCGCGCAGAACAGCGGGCAGGCCAGCCAGGGCGTGGACTTCACCCAGGTCACCACCGCCCAGAACAGGCGCCTGGAGTTCTCCGCTGGCGTCACCGAGCTCTTCGTCCCCATCAACATCCTCCCCGACAACCTCGACGAGAGCGACGAGACGCTCCGGGTCATCCTGGATGACCCCATGGGCGGGCGCGGTCCGCTGACGGCGACCATCGCAGGCAACAACGGCGACCGCGCCGACGGCACCATCCGCGACGATGACGACACCCCCACCGCCACCGCCCGCAGCCTCTCCACGATGGAGGACACCAACCTCTCCAACAGCGTCATGGGCGCCGACGGAGACGACCCGGCGTCCTCCCTCACCTTCGCCCGCGCCACCAACGCCAGCCACGGCTCCGTCACCCTCAACGCCAACGGCTCCTTCACCTACGTCCCGAACGCAGACTATAACGGCCCGGATTCATTCACCTTTACTGTCTCGGACGGCACCAACACCTCCGCCCCCGGCACCGTCTCCATCACCGTGACCGCGGTCAACGACGCCCCCCGCAACGTCAGCGCCGGCGGCCCCTACACCGTGAACGAGGGCGCCCAGGTGCAGCTCTCGGGCGCGGGGACCGACGTGGAGGGCTCCACCCTCTCCTACGCCTGGGACTTCGACGACGACGGCAGCTTCGACGACGCCACCGGGCGCACCCCCATGTTCCGCGGCGATGACGGCCCGGCGACCGTGACGGTCCGGGTCCGCGTCTCCGATGGGCAGCTCAACACCCAGGCGACCGCCAACGTGACGGTCAACAACGTCGCCCCCGACGCGACGGCCCTCAACGCCAACCCCAGCGCCAACATCCTGGAGGGCGACCCCGTCGTCTTCACCGCGGTCGCCACCGACCCCGGCGACCCCGTCCTGGCCTACGCCTGGACCTTTGGCGACGGCGGCACCGCCGCCGGGGACAACCTCAGCCAGACCACCCACACCTTCATCGACGAGGGCTCCTACACGGTCCGGGCCGCGGTCGATGACGGCGACGGCGGCGCCGACAGCGTCATGCGCTCCATCTCCGTCGCCAACGCCCCGCCGGCCTTCATCGCCACCGCTCCGGCCTTCGGCGCCGAAGGGCAGCCCTACCGCTTTGACGCCGCCGCGACCGATCCCGGCGTCTGCGACGAGCTGACCTGGTCCTTCATCACCGCGCCGACGGGGATGACCCTCACCGAGGCGGCCTGCGACAGCAACACCAGCGTCGCCTGCCCGGGAGATGGCAGCCGCCTCCGCTGCCGCCGCATCGAGTGGACGCCCTCCAACGCCCAGGCGCTGGAGGGGACCCACGACGTCCGGCTCCGGCTCGTGGACGACAGCGGCGCGGCGGTGGTCTACAGCTGGACCGTCGACCTCAACTTCTCGGACAGCGACGGCGGCGGCGCCCCCGACACCTGCGAGATCGCCTACAACTTCGATCCCGAGCTGGCCTCGGACGACGTCGAAGACGCGGACGGCGACGGCATCCCCAACTTCGTCGAGTGCCTCCAGGGCCTCAACCCGCGCTCCAACGACGCCCCGGCCGCCCCCAACATCAACAGCCCGGCCCGCTTCGCGGTGGTCGGCGGCGACGTGCCGCTCAGCGTGCTCCCGCCCGACGGCGCCCCCGCAGGCGTCTCGCTCCGCTACGACTTCGAGGCCATGGCGCTGGGCGCCGCCGAGGTCATCTACAGCGACGAGGACCTCCCCGGCGCCGCCAACCAGATCGTCAGCACCGTCCCCGGAGCGCTGCTGGAGGAGGACGGGCGCTACCTCTGGCGCGCCCGCGCCTCCTACATCATCACAAACGCCGCCCAGACCTACGAGGTCGTCGGCCCCTGGACCGAGACCGAGACCCCCCAGGCTCCTGACGCCACCCGCGGCTCCTTCACCTACTCCAACGTCGATGACCCGCCGCCCGCCCCCGTGCCGCTGGCGCCCCTCAACGTCACCTCCTCCCGGACGCCCTCCTTCTCGGCCTCCAACGTCGAGGACCCCGAGGGGAGCCTGGTCCTCTACGACTTCGAGCTGGTGCGCGTCGAGCCCGTCTGCGAGCCCGACGCCACGCCGCCCTGCACCTTCGGCGCCACGGCGCTCCCCCAGGGCGCCGCGATGACCGTCTGGAGCCCCGGGATCGCCCTGGAGGAGAACGCCCTCTACCGCTGGCGTGTCCGCGCCAGCGACGTCCGCGGCAGCGGCCCGGGGAGCGGCCCCTGGTCGGCCTCCGTGGACCTCCGCGTGGACAGCGAGAACAGCCTCCCCCCCGAGCCCCGCATCCTCTACCCCGCCCCCGGGCAGCTCATCACCGACGTCAACGAGGCCTTCATCGTCGCCGCGGGCTTCGCGACGGACGATGACGCCGAGCTGATCACCTACACCCTCCAGGTGGCCCTCCAGGAGGACCTCTCCGACGCGATCTCCCTCACCGGCCTCCTCCCCGGCGACCCCGAGGCCGCCCAGCAGGGGGGACGCGGCGAGTTCGGCGCGGCCCTCGCGGACTTTGTCGGCTTCAGCCCCCTGGAGGACGCCCTGATCTACGTCGCTGCCTTCGGCAACGACGGCGCCGTGGACGGCCCGGTGGCCCGCAGCACCTTCCGCCTCAGCCGGGCCAACGGCGCCCCGCAGGCGCCGCTCCTCATGGCCCCCTCCGACGGCCAGCCCGTCGCCTCCGTCGCCCCCACCCTCGGCTGGATGAACCCGGCCGATCCCGAGCAGCAGCCCGTCCGCTTCGATGTCCAGCTCTACACCGACGCCGGGCTGGCGACGCTGGCCTGGGAGGTGCGCGGGGTCGCCGCCAGCGGCGCCTCCACCTCCACCCTGACCACCGCCCCCCTCCAGGCGCCGCTGCGCTACTGGTGGCGCGTCCGCGCCGTGGACTCCGAGGGCGCCGAGGGCCCCTGGTCGGAGGTCTGGAGCTTCTTCACCACCCTCAACAACCTCCCCCCCTCGGCGCCTCAGCGGATCGCCCCCGAGGACGGCCAGCGCTTCACCCTCGAAGACGCCCTGACCCTCCAGTGGAGCCCCGGCGTCGATCCCGAGGGCGAGCGGCTCTCCTACGCCGTCGAGGTCCTCGACGGGGCCGGCACGGTGGTCTTCGCAGAGGCCGATCAAGAGGAGACCTCGGTGACCCTGCCGGCGCTGGAGCCCGGCGGCTACGTCTGGACCACGCGGGCCTTCGACGGCGTCGCCTACAGCCTCCCCTCCCTCCCCGGGCGCTTCATCGTCGAGGTCACCCCGCCCGAGCAGCCCGACCCCACCGACCGACCCGAGCCGGAGCCGGCAGGCGCGCCGCGCTACCCCGAGCCGCTGGGCGAGAGCTGCGCCTGCGCGACCCCCGCCGCTGCCCCCAGCGGCCTGCCCGCGCCGCTGGCGGCCCTCGGCGCGCTCCTCCTCGGCGCGCTCCTCCTCCGGCGCCGCTGAGGCGCCTCTCACCTGGGGTCTGATGACCCCAGGTGGGGTCTGGTGTCCTCTCCCCGCGTGACAATTTCTGCGCCATCACCCCGTGACGACCGCATGGAAACGTCATCGCAAGCTGGCGCAGATTTTGCCTTACGTTACGAGAGCAGAGCTGGGGCTCCTCGACCTGACCTCTTGCAGCGGAAAATCACTTCCCCTAGCATGGTCGAGGATGCAGACGACCATGCATGTCGCAGGGTTGTGGTCAAGGACCCCACACAGGTACAGGGAGGCAACCCCATGAACTCACCCCGGAGCCAGCACCTCGGCGCGCTCCAGCAAACCGCACCGCTCCAACCCCGGCGGCTGCGGAGCGCTGCCTGGGGACTCCTCGCCCTCCTCCTCGTCGCGGCCTCCGCGGTGGGGTGCGGCGCGGAGGACACCGGGCCGGCGATCTCCGCGCCGGCCAATAACAGCTCGTCCCCCAACAACAACAGCACCCCCAACAACAGCCCAGCCAATAACAACCCCGTCGTCGGCGGACTCGGGGATGGCTGCCTCTTCGACAGCGACTGCGCCTCCAACCTCTGCCAGCCCACCGCTGACAACGCCGGCAAGGTCTGCTCCCAGCAGTGCGGCGTCGGCGGCACCCCCTGCCCCGCCGAGGGCTGGGCGTGCCAGCTGGACATCGCGCGCGGCGCCAACGTCTGCGTCAAAGAGGACACCAGCGGCTCCAACAACGGCGGCGCCGAGGGTGACCTCTGCCGACCCTGCACCAGCGACAGCGCGTGCGGCGCCAACAACGCCTGCCTCCCCCTCGCCGGTGACCCCACCACCTCCGTCTGCGCCCGCGACTGCACCGGCCTCGGGGATCTCGGCTGCCCCCCGGACTACCGCTGCGCCCAGATCGAAGGCTCCGGCGACGCCATCTTGAACCAGTGCGTCCCCACCAACGGCTTCTGCCCCTTCAGCGATGACGACACCGACCAGGACGGCATCGCGGACGGTGAGGACAACTGCCCCGGCATCCCCAACATCGACCAGGCCGACCGCGACGGCGACGGCGTGGGTGACGACTGCGACAACTGCCGCACCGTCGCCAACCCCGATCAGGCCAACGCCAACGGCGACGGCTTCGGGGACGCCTGCGACCCCTCGCTGGACACCGATCAGGACGGCATCCCCAACGACACCGACAACTGCCCCCTCATCGCCAACCCCGACCAGGGCGACCGCGATCAGGATCAGATCGGTGACGTCTGCGACAACTGCCCTGACATCCCCAACCCCGATCAGCTCGACGAGAACCGCGACCGCATCGGGGACGCCTGCGACCCCAACCTGGACATCCGCATCGTCCGCCCGGGCCAGTTCCACGGCGGCGGGGACAACATCGGACAGTCTGCCAACTACCGCGTCACCGGCTCCATGGGCGTCCGCGAGCCCAAGGCCGAGATGCGCTCCAATAACTTCACCGTCCGGACCCTCAGCATCGGCGGCCGTTGAGCCCTCCGTCTGAGCCCCGGAGAGAGATCTTCAACAGAATTGGACACTTGAGGATACGGACCATGAAGAACCGCACCCATCGCAGCCTCCTCTCCACGGCCTTCGCCTTCGCGCTCCTGGCCGCCTCCGTCGCCTTCACCACCACCGCCGACGCCCAGCAGGTCCCCGACGTCCTGCCCTACCAGGGCTTCGTCACCAACGGCGCTGGCGCCCCGGTGGAGGGCACCGCCAACATCACCTTCCGCCTCTACCGCAACCAGGGCGACGCCACCCCCATCTGGAGCGAGACGCACTCCAACGTCGCCTTCGCCAAGGGCACCTTCTACGTCTACCTCGGCATGCAGTCCGACGTCGCCCAGCACTTCACCGACGGCACCACCATGTACCTCGGCCTGGAGATCAACGGCGACGGCGAGGCCCAGCCCCGCCAGGAGATCGGCTCGGTGCCCTACGCGATGCTGGCCAACAACGCCCTCAACCTCGGCGGGCAGCCCGCGGACAACTTCCTCACCGAGCAGGAGGTCATCCAGCTCATCCAGCAGTACTCCTGGAAGCCCTACATCCTGGGCGTCTCCAACGAGTCCCAGAACGGCAGCTGGGAGTACGGCGGCGTCGAGGGCATCAAGGCGGCCAACGCGGCCTGCCGCGACGCCTTCCCCAACGAGGCCACCGCCCACATGTGCATGGTCCCCGAGGCGCGCCTCGCCCTCGCCCTGGACTCCTACGCCAACAACCTCCCCTCCCGCGACGCCTGGGCCATCGGTGACGACCTCCAGCCCCCCGGCGGCAACCGCATCAACGGCAGCCTCGGCAACAACTGCCAGGATCTCCTCTACCAGACGGGCGACGCCGCCGTGGGCACGCTCATGAACGTCAACATCAACTACGCCAGCATCGGCAACGACGCGGGCAACACCGCCCCGGTCGTGGCGCTGCGCCGCAACGTCGGCTGCCAGGGCTCCTACCCGGTCTACTGCTGCCGCTGACCCCCGCTGGCGGCGGCGCCTCCAGGCGCCGCCGCCCTCCTCACGGAGCGACATGCCTCCGCG
>CAUJGC010000298.1 GCA_963169075.1 Myxococcota bacterium | reverse complement strand
CCGGGGGGGGTGCCGTCACGGGGGGGACCGGCCCCGTTCCGCCGACATCGCTTCGCTCATCGGCGGTTACGGTGCCGGGGGGGTCACGGCTGGAACTGCGCCTCGGCAGAGTAGTCCGTCTCGCCTTCTTCGACCCAGACGTGGAGGTAGTAGGTGCCGGGCTGTCCGTTGAAGGAGAGCTGACGGAGGAACTGGTTGGACTCGGGCAGCTCCAGGTTGGAGAGGACCTGTCCGACGCTGTTGACGACCTCGACCTCGGGGCTGGCGTTCTCGTTGTCGAAGTTGACGACGACCTTGACGAGCCCTTCGCTGGGGACGATGAAGTACTTCCAGTCGGTGCGGTCGCCGTTGTAGAAGTCCACGTTATCGATGATCACCCGATCCATGGGCATCTCGATGGCGGTGGTGCGCTCGCTGTCTTCGCTGTTGCGCTCGGGGTCGTCTTCGAGCTGGCAGGCAGCGAAGGTGAGCGGCGCGGCGAGCAGGAGCGCGAGCGGCGAGGCGAGGGCAGAGCGTCGGGCAGAGCGCAGCATCGTCAGCGATCCTCCTGAGACGAGGCAGTGGTGGTGGGGGTCAGAGCGCGGAGAAGTTGACCTGAACCGAGTAGTCCGAGCCTTCGGCGTTGGCCCAGAACTGGAGGTAGTAGAGCCCGGACTCGGCCTTGAAGGACACGCGGTCGAGGAGGCGCTTCTTCTCGTCCTGGAAGGTGGAGACGATCTGGCCGACCTCGTCGGTGACCACCATCTCGCCCAGGGCCCTGGGGTTGTCGAAGGAGACGACGATGTCGATGACGCCTGCTGACGGGACCGTGAAGTACTTCCAGTCGGTCTTGTCGAAGCGGCGCAGATCGACGTTGTCTACGATGGTGGCGTTGAGCGAGATCTCCTGCGCGCCCTCGCGGGTCTTGTCGATGCCGCTGCGGGAGTCCAGATCGGCGTCCACCTCGTAGGGCGTACACGCGACGCTGCCCATCAGCCAGCCTGCGAGGGCGAAGCCGAAGGCGGGGGCGGAGAGCGAAGAGAGGCGGCGCGAGGCGTTTGACGTCTGCATAGGCTCGTGGGGGCGAGGGGTGGTTATGAGGACGGGATCACAACCGCTCTCAGCCTGCCACGGCCTGACGCGCGGGTCAAGCCACCGCCGCGATCGTCGCGTGGAGGAGCCTCAAGATGGCGTCTCGCGCCTCGGGGGTCCGCCCCTCAGCCCGCAGGACCAGCGCGGGCTGGGTGTTGCTGGCGCGCACCAGCCCCCAGCCTTCGGGGAGGATGACCCGCACCCCGTCCAGCGTCACGATCTCGTGCTCCGCCCCCAGCCGCGCCGCGACCGCCTCCGCGATGGCGAACTTGCGCTCATCGGGCGCCTCGACCCGCACCTCGGGGGTGCCGTAGAGGGTGGGGATGGCGTCCAGCAGCCCGCTCAACGGGCCGCCCTGGTGGGTGAGCAGCTCCACCAGCCGCGCCGTGGCGTAGAGCGCGTCGTCGATGCCCAGGTAGCGATGCTTGTAGAAGATGTGCCCGCTCATCTCACCTGCCAGGAGCGCGCCGGTGGCCTTCATGTGTGCCTTGATGAGCGAGTGCCCCACCTTCCACATGATCCCCTGCCCGCCGTGGGCGCGCACGTCGTCAAAGAGCGTCTGCGAGCACTTCACCTCGGCCACGATCGTCGCCCCCGGCTCCTGGCGGAGCACGTCGCGGGCCAGCAGCGCCAGGAGGTGATCCCCGAAGATGATCCGCCCCTGATCGTCCACCACCCCGAGCCGGTCGGCGTCGCCGTCGTAGGCCACGCCCAGATCGGCGCCGTGCGCCTGCACCGCCTGGATCAGCGCCTGGAGGTTGTGGGGCTCGCTGGGATCGGGGTGGTGGTTGGGGAAGCGCCCGTCGGGCTCGATGTAGAGGCCGATGACCTCGGCTCCCAGGCGCTCCAGCAGGGCCACCGCCAGCGGCCCGCCCACCCCGTTGCCCCCGTCGACCACGATCTTGAGCCGCCGCCCTGCGGGCCACGGCCCCAGCTTCACGTCACCGCACACCCGCTCCAGCCATGTCGCCTCCAGGGCCAGCGTCTCCACCGCTCCCTCGCCGCGCTCAAAGTCCTGCGCTTCGATGAGGCGGCGCAGCGCCTGGATGTCGTCGCCGTAGATCGTGTCGGCGCCGATCATCATCTTGAAGCCGTTGAACTCCGGGGGGTTGTGGCTGCCGGTGAGCTGCACGCCGCCGTCGAGCCCCTGGGTCAGCGCGGCGAAGTAGAGCAGCGGCGTCGGCACCTGCCCCACGTCCGTCACCCGGAGCCCGGTGGACACCAGCCCCCGGACTAGCGCGTCGCGCAGCCGCGGCGAGTGCAGCCGGCAGTCGCGCCCCACCCCGAAGCGCGCCGCGCCCCGACGCCGCGCCAGCGTCCCCAGCGCGCGCCCCAGGTCCTCGACCAGCGCCTCGCTCAGCTCCACATCGACCACGCCGCGGATGTCATAGCTTCTGAAGATATTTTTATTCATTTTGTATATTATTTAGTTAATTTTTGATGGAGCGGAGGCGCGCGCCCTCGGGCAGCCGCGTCACCAGCAGGGTGAAGCCCGCCGCATCCTTCGCGTGGCAGTTGATGATCAGATCGGTGGGCTGCACCCCAAGCCGCGCCAGATCCCGCGCCAGCGCCGCTTGCGGCGGGCGCGCCCCAAGCCGATCCAGCCAGGGCCACGGGGCCTCGCCCCGCAGCAGCGCCTCCCGCGTGATCGCGTCGCACGTCGTGTGGGGGCGGAGCTGCGCGTCCAGATCAGGCATATGCGCGGCCAGCGCCCCTGGCAGGCTCGCCGCGTCTGGGACCACCGCCTTGCTGTCCAGCTCCAGCGGGAAGCTCGCCGCCCCCTCAAGCCAGGCCCCCGCCTCACCCCGCGCGCTGGCCTCCAGCAGCCCGCGCGCCACCTCCAGCCCCTCGGCCTCGCTGGGGAGGCTCGCCCCAGGCGGCGCGGGCGCCGTCCCTGCCGCCGCCGCAGGCGCCTGCGCCCCGCCGCTGTCCTCGCTCCCCGCAGCCGCCGCGCTCCCCGCAGCCGACGGCGCGCTCGCGGGCGCCCCCGCCGAGCCCGCTGGCGCCGCCGAGCCCGCCGAAGCAGGCGCCGCGGGCGCCTGCGCCCCGGCCTCCTCCGACGACGCGCCAGGCGCCGCCGGGCCCCTGACCTCGGCGCCCCCCGCAGGCGCCTCCGGCGCCGGGGCGTCGCAGCCCCCAAGCACAACCAGCGCCGCGATCCCAAGGATCGCGGCGCTGGCTGCGCGTGATGAAGATCGTCGAGGGCGCATCACGTCCCCTGGGCTCGGCGCCGGAGGGCCGGGGCACGCCCCGGCGCCTCCCGAACGCTCAGGCTCACTCGAACTCGGCGTCGATGACATCATCATCGTGGCCGCCCGGAGCCGGGCCCGCCGCCCCCGGACCGCCCGCCTCGCCGCCCGGCGCGCCGCCGGTCGAGGAGTAGAGCTCCTGGCCCATCGCCTGCGCCGCCTGCGTCAGCGTCTTGGTCGCCGCGTTGATGCGCTCCATATCATCGGACTCCAGCGCCGACTTGGCCTCCTTCAGCGCGCCGTCCAACCCCTGGATGGTGTTGGCCGAGAGCTTCGCCCGGTTCTCCTCCAGGGCCTTCTCCGTCTGGTAGATCTGCCCGTCGAGGTTGTTGCGGGCGTCGATCCGCTCGCGGCGACGCTTGTCCTCCGCCTCGTTCGACTTCGCCTCCCGCACCATCCGCTCGATGTCCGACTCCGAGAGCCCGGAGCTGCTCTGGATGGTGATCTCCTGCTTCTTGCCCGTGGCCTTGTCCGTCGCCGTGACGTTCACGATGCCGTCCGCGTCGATGTCGAAGGTCACCTCGATCTGCGGCACCCCGCGAGGAGCCGGCGGGATGCCCGAGAGCCGGAACTGCCCCAGCGACATGTTGTCGCCCGCCATCTGACGCTCGCCCTGGAGGACGTGGACCTCCACGCTGGTCTGGCTGTCCGCCGCCGTCGAGAAGATCTCCGACTTGCGCGTCGGGATCGTCGTGTTGCGGGGGATCAGGACCGTCGTCACGCCGCCCATCGTCTCGATGCCCAGCGAGAGCGGGGTCACGTCCAGCAGCAGGATGTCCTTCACGTCGCCCGAGAGCACGCCGCCCTGGACCGCTGCGCCCAGCGCCACCACCTCGTCCGGGTTCACCGAGCGGTTCGGCTCCTTGTTGAAGAACTCCTTGACCTTCTGCTGCACCAGCGGGATGCGCGTCGAGCCACCCACCAGGATGACCTCGTCGATCTGGCTCGTCGAGAGCTTCGCGTCCTTCAGCGCCTTCTTGCACGGCTCGATGGTCCGCTCCACGATCACCTGGATCATCTGCTCGAAGCGCGCGCGCGTCAGCGTGATGTCCATGTGCTTCGGACCCGAGGCGTCCGCCGTCAGGAAGGGCAGGTTGATGTTGGTCGAAGCCGTCGAGGACAGCTCGATCTTCGCCTTCTCCGCCGCGTCCTTCAGACGCTGGATCACCATCTTGTCCTTGGACACGTCCACGCCCGTGTCCTTCTTGAACTCGTCGATCAGGTAGGTGATGAGCGCGTTGTCCACGTCGTCACCGCCCAGGTGCGTGTCGCCGTTCGTCGAGAGCACCTCCACCGTGTTGTCGCCCACCTCCAGGATCGAGATGTCGAAGGTGCCGCCGCCGAAGTCGTAGACCGCGATCTTCTGGTCGTGCTTCTTGTCCAGACCGTACGCCAGCGCCGCCGCCGTCGGCTCGTTGATGATGCGGCGCACGTTCAGCCCCGCGATCCGGCCCGCGTCCTTCGTCGCCTGGCGCTGCGCGTCGTTGAAGTACGCCGGGACCGTGATCACCGCGTCCGTCACCGACTCGCCCAGGTACGCCTCCGCGGCCCGCTTCAGCTTCTGGAGCACCTTCGCGCTGATCTCCGGCGGCGAGTACCGCTTGCCCTCGATCTCGAACGCCGCCGCGCCCCCGTCGCTCACCATCTTGTACGGCACCCGCTCCACCTCGCCGCGCAGCTCGTCCACGCCGCGGCCGATGAAGCGCTTGGCCGAGTAGATCGTCCGCTCGGGGTTGGTGACCGACTGACGACGCGCCACCTGGCCGACCAGGACCTCGCCGTCCTTCGCGAAGGCGACCACCGACGGCGTCGTGCGGTGGCCCTCCTCGTTGGTGATGACCTGGGGCTGGCTGCCCTCCATGATCGCGACGACCGAGTTGGTGGTGCCGAGATCGATACCGATGATCTTACCCATGGTATGCTCTCCCCTCTTATGTGCAAGGTGCGCCAACCTCAAGGCGGCGCCGCTGTGTCTGCGTGTTGAACTGGAGGGCGCACGAACGCCCCGATGCCGTGTTCATCGGGCTGGCTTGCCAGCCCGGAGCCGGGCGAGGATGCTAGGCACAGGCGCTTGGGCGTCAACTGAAAATCAGCCAGGACGCTGCGTCTTCGTCCCTCATGCCTCACGAGAAAGCAAGCTACGCGCCACCTTCGAGACGGCAAGGGCGCTGCGAAGATTTCCGCGGCACCCCCCCGGCCCCCTAACCCCCGCCCCCCCCACGCGAGAGCGGCTGGAACGGGCCGGGACCCCCCCAGAAGAGAAACCCCCCCGCCCCCAAA
>CAUJGC010000297.1 GCA_963169075.1 Myxococcota bacterium | reverse complement strand
TGGGGGGCGGGGTCGCGGGGGGGTCGGGTCGCTGGGGCGAGCGAGCAAAGCGTGCGAGGATCACGGCGGGGCCCCCCCGTCACGGGGGGGGCCGGGGTCGTTCGCCGGGCCAGAGCCCGGCGTTACGGCCCCGGGGGGGTTGGCTTCGCAGAGGCTTCCCTTGGCGGCGCAGAGGCGTTATAGAGATCGCTGCGTGATGCCTCACTCTCCGCTTCTTGAAGAAGACTCACCCCAGGAGCCGCGATGACCGCTCAAAAAAATCGCCAGCCACGGCGGGATGGGACCCTCCACTCCGCCCTCAACGTCGCCCGGATCGTCTACCGTCTCACGACCACGCCGCACGGCTGGAGCCTGCAGCGCCTCTGCGAGGAGCTGGAGATCAGCGAGCGGACCGAGCGGAAGTACCGCAAGGCTCTGATCGACGACTTCGAGCCCTTTATGGATGAGCTGGGCTCCCGGCTGGAGGTGAGCGGGGAGGGGGAGCATCGGGTGCTGCGCCTGCGCTCGGCGGAGGGGAGCGAGGCGGAGGAGGAGCTTCCGGCGCGCTTCGCCGCGCTGCACTTCGCCTCGACGATGGTGGCCTTCCTGCGCCAGACGGAGCTGGCGCGGCCCATGGAGGAGGTGACCCAGGAGCTGAAGCGCCGCGCCGGGCACCCCACCCACCACTTCGCGGCCAACGCGCGGCGCCTCTTCTACACTGTCCCGGATGCCCCGAAGAGCTATGAGCTGAAGCGTGAGATCATCAGCGAGCTGATGCGCGCCTTGATACGGTGCGAGGCGATCCGGATCACCTACGACGCGTCGAACTCGGGGCATGGGGAGCGTCGGGTGGAGCCGCTCTCGCTGGTGTCGTGGCGGAGCGGGCTCTACCTGCTGGCGCGGGAGGAGGCGGGCGCGCCGGTGAAGACCTACGCGGTGGATCGGATCGAGGCGCTGGCGCGGCTGGGCGAGCCCTTTGAGTACCCCAGGCCGCAGGACTTCGATCCCAAGGCGTTCACGGAGGGGTGCTTCGGGATCTTCCGTGAGCAGCACGACGATCAGCTCCCGGTGGAGCTGATCTTCGCGGACCTGCGCTGGCTGAAGGTCTACCTGAAGGAGCGGATGTGGCACCCCTCCCAGCGCTTTGAGGACCTGGCGGATGGTCGGCTGCGGATGACCTTCCGGGTGGGGTCCATGATGGAGGTGTGGCCGTGGATCCGGCAGTTCGGGACCGACGTGGAGGTGATCAAGCCGCGCGGCCCCGTCCCGGAGAGCTTCTCGGCGCAGTGAGGCGGGCGGGTTCACTCCCCGTGATCGTGATCGTGATCGTGGTGGTCCGCGTCGTCGGGGCGGCACCAGGGCTCGCGGGTGGGCTCGCTGACGGGGGTGCCGGCGGCCTCGCTGAGGTCGGCGGCGTAGAGCTCGGCATAGGCGAGGTTGGCGTCGTCCAGGCGGGCTCCCTGGAGGCGCGCCGCGTAGAGGTCGGCGCAGCGGAGGTCGGCGCCCCGCAGATCGGCCCCCTCCAGGTTGGCGCTGTAGAGGTTGGCGCCCCGGAGATCGGCGCCGTAGAGGTCGGCGCCCCGGAGGTTGGCGCTGTAGAGGTCGGCGCCCCGGAGATCGGCGCAGCGTAGATCGGCGCCCTCCCAGGAGATGGCGTAGAGGTCGGCGCCGGTGTAGACCTTACGCCCCGAAGCGCACTCCGCCGGGACCACCGGGCAGAGGGCGTTGGCCTCGATGCAGGCGTTCACCTCCTCGTCTTCGTAGTACTCGCAGGCTGAGGCGAGGGAGAGGGTGGAGAGGATCAGGAAGAGGAGCAGACCGCGTCCGCGCATGGTGGACCTCCCGGAGCAGGGTTGAGGGGCATAGGCAGCGCCTGGGGCTGCGTCACGCCTCTCTACAACACCGCCGGGCGCCGCAGGTGTCACCCGGCGGGGAGGCCGATGGGAGGGGGGCGGAGGCGCTTCACCGGAATGTCACTTGAATTCGTCGGCTGTATGGGCTATCGCCCCCGGCAAGTCCGGGGTCTGGCAGGCTCCGGTCTCCTTCACCCCCACCCCGGAGCCCCCTCATGAGCCCTCGCACCCTTCGCGCTCTCCTCGTCCTGGCGTCCACGGCCTCGCTCCTCGCGCTGGCGGCTGCCTGCGGCAGCTCGTCCACGGGCGGCGGCAATGATGACGACGAGAACAACGACGCGCCGTTCAACAACAGCGTCAACAACAGCGTCAACAACAGCGAGAACAACTCGACGGCGAACAACTCGACGGCGAACAACAGCACGAACAACGGCACGAACAACAACACGACGCCGGGCGCCTGCGCGGCGAACACGACGTACACGGGGCAGGTGTTCGCCAGCGATCAGCCGACCTCTCCGAACGGCGGCGTGGCGGTGACGACGCCCTGGGAGGCGACCTACGACGCGGGGATCGGCGCGGTGCTCGATCTGGTGCCGAGCAGCACCGAGGACGGGATGAACAAGGCGGTGGTGGACCTGGGGGTTACGGAGGCGACGGTCATCGCGACGTACTTCGTCTCGGAGGGGCAGCCGGTGCCTCGGGCGAACCGTGAGTTCTGGATCGCGGACGGGAACGGCGCGATCAAGGTCTTCTTCCCGGCGGACCCGACGACCTTCCACGCGCCCTTCAACGTGAAGGTGGGTCAGAAGATCAACCTGCGGGCGACGGAGCTGACCAACTTCGGCGGCCTCCCCGAGATCACCGGGGTCGCGCCGGAGGCGTGGGAGCTGGTGTCCGAGGGGAACGAGGTCTTCATCGACGATCGCACGGGCGGCGAGATCGACCCGACGGACGTCAACATGGTCATCCGCGCCACGGGCACCCTCAGCGCGGAGTCCACGGCCTGCGGCGATCCCTACAAGTGCTACATGTTCGACTTCGGCGGTGCTGCGCCGGTCACGCTCCGCACGAACTCCAACCTGATCGTGGGCGGCGAGTGCGTGACCTATGTGGGTCCGGTCGGCGTCTTCGGCGGCGCGGTGCAGCTCAACGTGCTGAACTTCGACTGGCTGCGCATCAACCAGTGAGCCAGGCCCCCCCCGGCTGCGTAACGTCTGGCCTGCTCGGCCAGACGAACGCAGCCGGTCCCCCCCGTGACGGGGGGACACCGACCTCGCTGCGCTCGCCATGTGCTCGCCATGTGCTCGCCATGTGCTCGCCATGTGCTCGCCATGTGCTCGCTGCGCCCCTCCCCAACGCCTCCAGCGACCCGTCGGTGTCCCCCCGTCACGGGGGGGACCGGGGCCGTTCCTCCTGAGAGCGCAGCGAGCAGGAGGTTACGGCGCCGGGGGGGGCTTGCGTCGCTGGATGAGGCGGGTGATGAGCCAGGCGGCGGCGATGAGCGCGAGGCCGATCCAGGCGGCGGTGGTGTAGCGTTGGAAGAGGGTGATGAGGGCGTCGAGGTTGAGGCCGAGCGCGGCGCCCAAGGCGAGGATGAGGGCGTTCCAGGCGAGGGCGCTGAGGGCGGCGTAGAAGAGGACGGTGGCGCGTCGGAGGCCCGCCATGCCGGCGGCGACGAAGAAGACGCCGCGGACGGCGGGGAGGAAGCGATTGGCGAGGATGAAGGCGGGTCCGTAGCGGGCGAAGCGGTCGGTGATGGAGCGGATGCGGTCTGCGACGGCGGGTGCGCGGAGGCGTCGGTGGAGCCAGGTGTCGCGCTCGGCGGTCTGGAGCCAGCGTCCGACCTCGTAGTCGATCCAGGCGCCGAGGACGCTGCCGAGGGTGGTGACGGCGAGGACGGCGGGCGCGGACCAGCCCGCGCCGCCGACCATGACGGCGCCGGCGAGGGTGATGGTGTCGCCGGGGAAGGGTGGGAAGAGGTACTCGACGGTGGCGCCGAGGAAGAGGATGAGGTAGCCGAGGAGGGGGTCGAGGGATTGGAGCCAGCGGAGGGCTTCGAGGGGGTCCATGGTGTGTGGGCGGGCTATTCAGGGGTGGCGACGTCGAGCCAGGTGGGCTGGAGGACGCGCTGGAGGTCGGCGGGGGTGATGGAGACGAGGAGCCCGCGCTTGCCGCCGTTGATGTAGAGGAGGGGGAGGTCCTGGATGGAGGTCTGGGCGTAGACGGGGAGGTCGCGCTTGAGTCCGAAGGGGCTGGTGCCGCCGACCTGGTAGCCGGAGTGTCGCTGGGCGGTGGTGGGGTCGCAGGGCTGGACGGAGCGTGCGTGGATGAGGCGTGCGAGGCCGCGTGTGGAGACCTCGCGGTCGCCGTGCTGGAGGACGACCAGGGGTTGCCGCTGGTCGTCCTCCATGACGAGGGTCTTGATGACGGCGTGCTCTTCGACGCCCAGCTCCCGGGAGGAGACGCGGGTGCCGCCGCGCTCCTCGTAGGTGTAGAGGTGGACCTCGAAGGGGACGTTGCGCTCGCGGAGGACGCGGATGGCGGGTGTGACGGGGGGCTTTTTAGACATGTTTCATAGATCCATATCTACGAGATGGAGACGCACCGGGAGCTTGCGGAGCCTGGCGAGGGTGGGCGGCTGGCGCTCGTCCTGTCGGGCGGCTTGATGGTAGTCGCGGAGGAGGGGCTCGTCCAGGGCGAGGAGCTGGGCGCGGAGGTGTGTGGCTTTGGGGAGGTCGTTCTGGAGGTGCGCGACGCGTGAGGCGAGGAGGAGGCTCTGTCCGCGGTAGAAGGGCGCCTGGTCCTGTTGGAGTCCAGCGTCGAGGTGCTGCGCGGCGCGGGGGAGGTCGCCGGACTTGACGGCGAGGGCTGCGGCGAGGAAGCGCCAGGTGGGCTCCTTGGGGTCGAGGCGTGCGGCCAGCTCCATGCGCTGCGCGGCCTGGGCGTGTGAGCCGCCGCGGTTCTCGATGCCGACGGCTTCGATGTAGGCGGCGCGTGCCTCGTAGGCGCCGGGTCGCTCGAAGCGTCCTGGGGCGACGGAGGGGGCGGGGTCGGCGTGTCGTGTGGTGAGGCTGGGGGCGCCGTCCCAGGTCCAGGGTACGGCGACCCAGGGTCCGCCGCCGGAGGGGCAGGGTCCGACGGAGAGGTGGGTGGTCTGGTGTTCGGGGTCGAAGACGACGCTCTGGACGGAGGTGGGCTGTGCGACGACGCTGCCGGCGCCGCGCTCGCGCTGGGGTTGTATGGCTTCGGCGTGGGAGCCGAGCATGGCCTGGAGGGTGGCGACGTCGATGTCGCCGCGCTGTCCGGTGCGGATGAGGGCGGCCTCGCGTCCGTCGGAGTTGGCGATGAAGGCGGCGGAGAGGGTGACCTCGCGCTGCTGCATGGCGGGGTGTCGGTAGCGGTTGGTGCAGGGGAGGAAGTCCTGCTGGTCCTGGGGCTCGACGAGGTGGGCGAGGCGCCCGGCGGTCTCGATGACGACGGCGCGTCGCTCCTGGGCGGAGGAGACGAAGAGTCCCCAGGAGGAGGCGACGGGGCGTCGTCGGACGATGTCGACGGCGTCCTGGAGGGAGGTGGCGTGTCGTGTGATCTGGTGGATGAGGTCGATGACGCCCGCGCCGCGGAGGGTGACGTCCTGGTGGAAGCGGGTGTGGGTGGTGACGCAGATGCCGGCCTCGTTGAAGGTGGAGACGCCGGGGACGTCGCCGCCGCGGACGGTGGCGAAGCCGTAGCGGAGGCCCTTGTCGGGGGAGCAGAAGACGAGGGCGGGCTGTCGCTCCCAGACGCCGACGCCGGGGAAGTCGAAGTTGCGTCCGTGGAGGAGGCGTCCGTCGCGGGTGGCGCTGCCCCAGGCGGCGAGGGTGGAGCAGCCTGGGACGACGGCCTGGCTGAGGCGCTGGGCCTGCTGGGTGGCGCCGAGCTTGCCGTTGAGGCCGACGACGTTCTGGAGGACGTCCATGACGAGGGTGTAGCGCGACCAGCGGGCGGGTCGCCCGAGGGCCTGCATGAAGGCGCGGTTTCGGGCGCGCAGCTCGGGGTCGCGGTCGCGCTCCAGGGCTTCGACGAGGGAGCCGAGGGCGGCGCGCCCGCCGGTCTTGACGAGCCAGCCGGGGAGGGCGCCGGAGAGGATGTGCTCGGGCATCCTGGGGTAGTAGTCGAGGGCGTCCTCCCAGCCGCCTGCGGCGCGGAGGAGGCCGCCGTGCTGGCGTCCCATGTCCTCCTGGGAGCCGGCGAGCTGGAGGATGAGGAGGGGGTAGGCGGGGCGTTGGACGGGGTTTGATGTGTTGATATCGCGTTGGATATCCTGGTTCAGACCGTCTTCAGGCGTGTTCATGGTGAGCTTCCCTGGGTGTTGAGGTGTGGTGTGGCTGGAGTCGCAGGGGTTGGAGCAGGTGCTCCCAGATGAGGTGGTGGATCGGCCCGAGGGGGGCGTTGGTCAGGATGCGCTGGATGAGGAGGCCGTCGGTGAGGGCGCCGATGAGGGCGACGAGGGCCTCGGGGTCGCATGGGGCGACGTAGCCAGCCTCCTGTCCGGCGCGGAGGAGGGCGACGGCGGCGTCGCGTCGCGGGAGGTAGCGCCCCCGGAGGAGGGCGAGGGTGCGGGAGGCCTGGCCGGAGCCGGCCATGGCCCAGAGCTGGATGAGGGCGACGATCTCCTCCTCGCGGTCCAGGTAGAGGGCGTGGACGCCGGTGAGGTGGGCGTAGAGGAGGTCGATGGGGTGGTTGAGGTGCTGGAGTCGCTCCTGGACGGCGCGCTCCTGGGCTTCGAAGAAGGCTTCGAGGACGGCCTCGAAGAGGCTCTCCAGGTCGGGGAAGTACCAGTAGAGGGTGGGGCGCTTGAGGCCGAGGGCGCGGGCCATCTCGGTCATGGTGACCTGTCCCCAGCCGCGGTCGCGGAGGTAGGCCCAGGCGTGCTGGGCCAGCTCGTGGCGTTTGTGGAGGTCGGGGGTGCGTGCCATGGTGCTCCGGAGGTGCGCGCGTCATTTCCTGACACAGTGTCGAGTTATAAGGTGTGCGTCGTCGGTGTCAAGGGGTTGGGGTGGATCTTTCGCGGTCGAGCCTGCATGGTGTCGCTGCGCCAGGAGGAGGGCGCCGTGATGGAGGAGCCAGCGAAGCTCGCGCGGGTGGTGGGGGTGTGGGGTGCGGTGTGGATGGGGCTGGGGTCCATCGTGGGGACGGGGGTCTTTGTGAGCCTGGGGATCGCGGCGGGGGTGGTGGGTCCGGGGGTGGTGCTGGCGGTCGCGTTGGCGGCGCTGGTGGCGACGGCCAACGGGCTCTCCAGCGCGCAGCTGGCGGCGGCGCACCCGGTGAGCGGGGGGACCTACGCCTACGGGCGTCGCTTCGTGCATCCGCTGGCGGGGTTCGCGGCGGGGTGGATGTTCCTGGCGGCCAAGAGCGCCTCGGCGGCGACGGCGGCGCTGGGGTGCGCGGGCTACCTGCTGCACGTCCTGGGGGTGGAGGCGGGGGCCTGGGGGCGTGTGGGGCTGGCGCTGGGGTTGGTGGTGGTGCTGACGGCGCTGGTGGCGTCGGGGGTGCAGCGCTCCAGCCGGGCCAACGTGGCGATCGTGGCGCTGACGCTGGCGGCGCTGGGGTGCTTTGTCGCGGCGGGGTGGTGGAGCGCGGACCCGGCGGCGCTGCCTGCGCGGCTGGGCTGGGAGGCGGTGCGGGGCGGCGCGGAGACGCCGTGGGCGCTGCTCCAGGCCACGGCGCTGATGTTCGTCGCCTACACGGGTTATGGGCGGATCGCGACGCTGGGCGAGGAGGTGCGGGAGCCCGCGAGGACGATCCCGCGGGCGATCATCGCGACGCTGGTGCTCTCGATGGTCCTCTATCTGGGGGTGTCGTCGGCGGCGGTGGCGGCGGTGGGGGCGGAGTCGTTCGCGGAGGCGACGCGCGCCGCAGGCGCGCCCCTGGAGGTGGTGGCGCAGACCTTCGGCCTGCCGTGGGTGGCGCCGCTGGTGGCCGCCGGGGCGGTGACGGCGATGGCCGGGGTGCTCTTGAACCTGCTCCTGGGGCTCTCGCGGGTGCTCTTCGCGATGGCGCGTGATCGCGAGCTGCCGCATGTTTTCGCGGGGGTCCACGCTCCTTCCCAGAGCCCGCGTCGGGCCGTCTGGGCGATGGGCGGGGTGATCGCTGCGCTGGTGCTGGTGGGGGATCTCAAGACGACGTGGTCGTTCAGCGCCTTCACGGTGCTGCTCTATTACGGGCTGACCAACCTGGCGGCGCTGCGCCTTCCGGCGGCGCAGCGCCGCCTGCCGCGGGTGATCCCGGCGCTTGGGCTGGCGGCGTGCGTGGGGCTGGCGGCCTTTGTGGAGCCCGTAGTCGCGCTGGCGGGCCTGGGGCTTTTGGCGTCGGGGTTCGTGGTGCGGTGGGTGGCCCGCCCGGCCCCCTGAGCAGCGGGGGGGTTATTTGCCGTGGTCGTGGTCGTGTTCGTCGTCCTCGGTGGCGGTGGGGTCGTGGCCGACCTCCGCGAGGAGGACGAGGAGCCAGACGGGCTCGTCGGACTCGATCTCGACGGCGTAGGTCATGGGCTCGTGGACGTGGACGGTGGTCTGGCCGCCGAGGTCGGCCTCGCAGAGGGCGTTGGGGAGTCCGGCGAGGGGCTCCTGGAGTGCGCCTTCGGCGTAGAGGCCCTTGAGGACGTCGCCGTGGTCGGTGAAGGCGAGCCAGGTGGTGTGCGTCTCGGTGTTGGTGAGGGTGATGTAGCCGACGCCGCCCGCGGGGCGGTTGACGAGGGTGGGTGTGCCGATCTCGACGGCGACGGCAGCCTCCAGCGTCTCGCCTGCGGTGAGCTCGGCGGGGGTGGCGGCGACGCTGTCGCAAGCTGATTGCACGACGGCCTCGTAGTCGACGAGGGCGCTGTTGTTGGCGGCGCTGTTGTTGGCGGCGCTGTTGTTGTGGGTGTGGTTGTTGTTGGCGGCGGCGTTGTTGTCGTGGGTGTGATCGTCCTCATCGTGGCCGCAGGCGGCGAGGGCGAGGAGGAGGAGGGGTGTTACGATGTATTTTGGGCTTATTTTATTCATTTTTTATATGTTCTTGGGGGTGGGCGTGCTGCGCGAAGCGACCGATGCCTCAGGTGCGTCGTGGGGGAGCATACCCTGGGAGTGTGGGAGCGCAACGCGACATGATGTCGCAGGGGTCAGCGGTTGGGTGCGTAGCGTTGGAGCTTGCGCTGGAGGGTGCGTCGGTGGAGGTTGAGGCGTTTGGCGGCGCGTGAGATGTTGCCGTCGCAGTCGTTGAGGACCTGGTTGATGTACTCCCACTCGCGTCGTTCGAGGGAGGGTGTCTCGTAGGCGACCTCGGCGCCGCTGAGGGGTGCGTGTTCGCCGCGGTCGAAGGCGGCGAGGATCTCGTCGGTGGTGGCGGGCTTCTGGACGTAGTAGGTGGCGCCGAGGCGGACGGCGTCGATGGCGGTGGCGATGCTGCCGTAGCCGGTGAGCATGACGATGGCGGTGGTGGGGTCGATCTCTTTGAGGTCGCGGATCAGCTCGAGGCCGGAGGGTCCGTCCATGCGGAGATCGACGATGGCGCGCTCGGGGGAGTCCTGTCGTGCGATGGCGAGGGCTTCGGCGGCGTTGGCGGCTTGATGGACCTCGTAGCCGCGTCGTGTGAGGGCTCGGGCGAGTCGGTCGCGGAGGCGCTCGTCGTCGTCGACGAGGAGGAGGGTGGTGGGCGTGTCGAGGTCAGGGGTGGTCATGGGGGCTCCTGGGGAGGGTGGCGCGGACGGTGGTGCCGTGCGTCGGTGCGGAGTCGATGTGGAGTTCGCCGCCGAGGCGCTCGATGATGGTGCGGGCGAGGAAGAGGCCGAGGCCCATGCCGCGCCCGGTGGGGCGTGTGGTGAAGAAGGGGTCGGCGGCGCGTTCGAGGACGTCGGGGGTCATGCCGGGGCCGCGGTCGGTGACGGTGAGGGTGAAGGTGTGGGCTTGGAGTTCGGCGCGCAGCTCGGGTGGGGCGTCGGGGGGTGAGGCGAGGAGTGCGTTGTCGAGGACGCCGCGGAGGGCCTGGGTGATGAGGCGCGGGAAGGTGGTGAGGGGTGTGTCGGGGGCGTCGATGCGTCGCGGGATGGCGTGGTAGCGGTCGCTGGCGAGGAGGGCGTCGGTGAGTGCGCCGAGGGTGGTGGTCTCGCGCGCGGCGCCTGCGCCGTGTCCGGCGTCTACGGCGAGCTGGTCGAGGACGCTCCGGCAGCGTCGGACCTCGCTCTGGATGAGGTGGACGTCGTCGAGGAGGTCCTGGGGAGGGCCGTCTTCGCGGAGGGTGAGCTCCAGCTCTTCGGCGGCGATGGCGATGGTGGCGAGGGGTGAGCCGAGCTCGTGTGCGGCGCCGGCGGCGAGGGTGCCGAGGGCGGCGAGCTGTGCGGCGCGGGCTGCGGTCTGTCGGGCGTCGGCCAGCTCGGCTTCGCGCTGTTCGAGGAGTGTGCGGACGCGGGCGACGAAGTAGACGATGAAGGCGGCGGCGATGACGAAGCCGACCCACATGCCCTCGACGTGGAGCTGCATGGCGTCGAAGCGGGCGTGGGGTGCGAAGCGGAGGGGGACGTAGCCGAAGAAGAGGGCGCCGTAGAGGGCGGCGGCGAGCGCGGCGAGGAGCGCGGTCCAGCGGGGTCGGAGGACGACGGAGCCGAGGGCGATGTAGACGAGGTAGAGGAAGTTGAAGGGGTTGTAGGGTCCGCCGGTGAGGTAGAGGAGGGCGGTGAGGCCGACGAGGTCGATGATCATGAGGGCGACGACGGCGAGCTCGGGGAGGTGGGTGCGCCGTCGTGCGACCCAGAGGGCGAGGAGGTGCGTGGCGACCTCGGCGGCGATGATGGCGGCGAGGTGGGGGAGGGGCAGGGCGGCGTTGAGGAGGGTCCGGGCGGCGAGGATGGTGAGGATCTGCCCGGAGAAGGCTCCCCAGCGGAGGAGGGCCAGCCATCCGAAGTCAACCTCGTGTCGCTCGCGTGGGGTCATGGTGGTCCTCCTGGGCGGCGTCCGGGGAGGGGTGTAGCGCAAGTGGGTTGCGTTGGCTAGCGCGGTGGGTGGGCGGGGGTGAGGTGGGCGAGGGGTGAGGTGAGGTCGCGGCCCTGGAGGATGGCCTCGGCGGCGTCGGGGAGGGCGGCGAGGTCGCGGAGGAGGAGGGTGGCGGCGGGTGCGGCGCGCCCTTCGCGCCAGGCGCGGGCGGCGGCTGGGGGGAGGGGGTAGGTGTCGCGGGGGCGGGGGGGGG
>CAUJGC010000296.1 GCA_963169075.1 Myxococcota bacterium | reverse complement strand
CCCCGTGCTAGTCAATGCGCCCGCGCCGCGGGCCTGGAGGTGAACGATGGAGATCAAGCCTTTCTTTGATGACCGCACCTGGACCATGACCTATGTGGTCTTCGACCCCGAGACCCGCGACGCGGTGATCATCGATCCGGTCCTGGACTACGAGCCCCAGTCGTCGCGCATCTGGACCGAGTCCGTGGACACCGTGGTCGCCTTCTGCAAGGGCAAGGAGCTGAAGGTCCACACGATCCTTGAGACCCACGCCCACGCCGACCACCTCTCCGGCTCCCAGGAGCTCAAGCGCCACTTCCCCGACGTCAAGGTCGCCATCGGCGCCCGGATCACCGACGTCCAGAAGATGTTCAAGAACATCTTCGACCTCCCCACCGACTTCCCCACCGACGGGCGCCAGTTCGAGCTGCTGCTGAGTGACGGCGAGGAGCTGACGGCGGGGACGATCCGCGTGAAGACGATCGCGACGCCGGGGCATACACCGGCCTGCGTCACCTACCAGATCGAGGACGCCCTCTTCACCGGCGACGCCCTCTTCATGCCGGACAGCGGCACGGGGCGCTGCGACTTCCCCGGCGGCGACGCCGAGCGCCTCTACGACTCCATCCGCAAGCTCTACGCGCTGCCGGACACCACCCGCATCTTCGTCGGCCACGACTACGCGGCGGGCGGGCGCCCCATCGCGTGGGAGACGACGGTGGGTGAGGAGAAGATGCACAACATCCAGCTCAAGGGCTCGACCTCGAAGGAGGACTTCGTGAACTTCCGTCGCAAGCGTGACGCGACGCTCGCGGCGCCGAAGCTCCTCTTCCAGAGCGTGCAGGTGAACGTGGACGCCGGGCGCCTGCCGGACCCGCACGCCAACGCCATCCGCTACCTCCGCATCCCGATCAACGTCTTCCGCCCGGACGGCGACGGCGACATCGAGCTGCGCGACGCCCGCTGAGTATGGATCGGGTGGGCCGCGGCGGTGTGATGCGCGCCGCAGCGGCGTCTTGAAGCGCCTCTTGGGGACGCGGGGAGGCCCAACGCGGCGATGTGCTCTGGCACGTCGCTGCGTCCCCGCGGCTCCGTCTCTGCGCGCCCGTCTCGGCTGCTCCGCAGCCCACGAGACGCGGCGCGCATCACTCCGGCGCGGCCCACCCGATGAAATGGGGGTCTGGGGGCGGCTCGCCCCCAGCCGCCGGAGGCACCCCCAAGAAAAACCCACAAGAATACACACAGCTTCTTATAGCTTTTCTCCTGGGGGTGCCTCCGGCGGCTGGGGGTCAGTGACCCCCAGACCCCCGATGTTTGACGGCGCGCCAGCGCCAGCTTATCGTCGGCCTCCCCTGGCGCCCCTGGGCGCCCCTCCCGTTGAGGCTCCATGACGCGCAAGCTCTACGTCGGCAACCTCCCCTTCTCCGCCAGCGAGGAGCAGCTCCGCGCGCTCTTCTCAGCCTTTGGCCCGGTCCTCTCGGCGGCGCTGGTCACGGATCGGGAGACGGGACGCCCGCGCGGCTTCGGCTTCGTCGAGCGGCGCGCGGAGGAGGCCCAGCGCGCCGTCGCGGCCCTGGACGGGTCCGAGTTCGGCGGGCGGCGCCTCCGGGTCAACGAGGCGCGCCAGCGCGCGCCCCGACGCCGCGGGTGGGGCGATCTCCCGGACGCCCCGCCGGAGCGCAGCGGCCGCAGCGCCGCGTGGACTCACCTCGGCGGCCGCGACGGCTGGTGAGCCCCCGCAGGCGCCCCGGCGTCCCCGCGCCCCCCCGTCCTGGCCCAATCGACGAAGCGAAACACCAGCCCGCCCAGCGCCACCTTCACCAGGAAGGAGAGCGGGAACCCCAGCCACACCCCAAGCGGCCCCAGCTCCATCCCAAAACCCAGCGCCCAGCTCAGCGGGATCTGGATCAGGAGCGTCACCACCGTGTTGATGATCAAGCTGATCCGCGTGGAGCCCGCGCCCTGGAGCATCCCGACGAAGGAGATGTTGATCGCCGCGATGGGCATCCCCGCCCCCAGGACCTGCATCCAGAGCACCGCCAGCTCCCCCACGCGGGTGTCCGGGTCCACGTCGAAGGCCCCGACGATCGTCCGGGCCCAGAGCACGATCACCACCGCCAGCGTCGACATCACCCCCAGGCAGAGCACGATCGAGGACCAGACCACCCGACGCGCCCTCGCCGCGTCCCCCGCCCCAAGGGCCTGACCCACCAGCGCGCCCGTCGCCTGCGCGACGCTCAACCCCGGCACAAAAGCCAACGCCTGGATGCGCAGCCCGATCCCGTGGGCCGCCACCGCCACCTCCTCCAGCTGCCCCAGCATCCCGACGATCGAGAGGAAGCCCGCGTTGAGGATCACCATGTCCAGCGCTGCGGGCGCGCCGATCCGGATCAGCGCCTTCCACAGCTCCCGATCCAGCGCCACCCAGCGGAGCGGCAGCTCCAGCTGCGGCACCGCGCCGCGGCGGATCAGCGTCCCAAGCAGCACCACCCCCACCGCCTGCGACGCCAGCGTCCCCACCGCCGCCCCCTGGATCCCCAGCGCCGGCGCCCCGAAGTGACCCAGGATCAAGAAGTAATTGATAACAAAATTAATAATATTAGATACAATAGACACCATAAACGCCAGCGACGTGTTCCCCACACCCCGCAGCACCCCCCCGTAGAGCATGAAGAGGTAGTTGAACGCCGTCCCCCAGAGCAGCGGCCGCAGGTAGAGGAGCGCGCTCTCCTGCACCGGCCCCGACGCACCCATCCACCCCAGGATCGGACCCGCCAGCGCGTTCCCCCCCAACGCCACCACCGCGCTCACCGCCAGGGTCAGCATCGTGGACTGCCGCATGACGTGGTTCACCCGCGCCGCGTCACCCGCGCCGAAGGCCCGCGCCACCAACGCCACCGAGCCCACCATCACCCCCATCATCGCCACCATCAGGAGGAAGATGATCTGGGTGGAGAAGCCCAGCGCCGTCAACGCCACCTCGGCGTCAGGCAGGCGACCGCACATCGCCGTGTCCACCGCCAACGCCAACACGTTGAGCACGTTGAGGCCGATGATCGGTCCGGAGAGCGTCAGGAGACGCTTGAGGGTTTCGCGCATGGAGGCTCCCGAAGCTCGGCGGCGCTCAAGCGCCGCCGAAGAGGCCCACGCAGCATAGACACTCGCCCCCGGACGTCAACTCAAGTCGGCGCCCCCCCCAGCGACGCCCGCGGGAGCACCAGCACCGGGCGCGACGCCCCCTCCACCACACGCTCGCTCACGCTCCCAAGCAGCGCCGCGCGCAGCGCGCCCTTCCCGTGGGTCGGCACGATCACCAGCCCCACCGACGCCTCCTCCGCGTAGCGCAGCACCCCGTGACCCGCCTCCGCGTCCACCGTCACCACGACGCCGCGCGCAGCCGCCGACGCCTGCGCCGACGCCAGCGCCTCCACATAGAAGCCCCGCAGCCCCTCCAGCGCCGACGGCGACACCGTGTGGGTCATATAGCCCGGCGCTGGCGGCACATAGGTCGGCCACTCAAAGACGTTCAACACCGTCAACGACGCACCCACCGCCTCGCAGAACTCCCGCGCGCGCGCCTCCCCGCGCACGCTCTCCTCGCTGTAGTCTGTGGTCACCAGCGCCGTGTCCAGGCGCGGCGCACCCGACCCCGGCTCCACCACCAGCAGCGGGCGCGGGCTGTGACGCACCAGCCGACGCGTCGTCGAGCCCATCAGCAGCCGGCTCAAGAGCCCGCGGCTCCGCCGCGCCGCCACGATCAACCCCACACCCTCCTCCTCCGCGCAGCGCAGGATCGTCGCCGCGGCCTCGCCTTGGGCCAGCCGCGGCGTGAACGGCACGCCCCAGGTCGCCGTCGCCTCCCGCGCCGACGCCTCCAGACGCTCCCGACGCTCCCCCTGCACCTCCAACATCCACGCCGCCACCTCCGCGGCGTCGTGAAAACCCGCCTCCGCTGTGCTATCCACATGGAGGAGCGTCACCCGGCCGCCCAGCGCGCGCGCGATCGACGCACCCCAGGCCACCAGCTCCGCTGCACCCTCCTCCAGATCGGTCGCCACCAGGATGTGCTGCTTCAACCACACGCTCATCACACCTCCTCCCTCACTCCTCTCAGCCGCCGCCTGCACGCGCAGGGTTCAGCAGCGTCGCGTTGCGATCCAGAAACGACGCCTCCGAGGCGGCGTGAGCCTCCAACAGCTCGCTCAAGCACGCCAGCGCCTCGCGCAGCAACCCCGACGGCGCCGCGCCCTCCACCTGCGCCAGGCGCTCAGCGCGCAGCGCGTCCAACACACCCAGCACCGCCTCGTGCTCGCGCTCCAGACGGTCGATCGCCTCACACCCACCCCCCAGGAGCGCCCGCGCCTCCGGGAAGATCACCCCCTCCTCCTCCGCGATGTGCGCCCGCACCAGCCCATCCAGGCGCTCCAGCGCAGGCAGCCACCCCGCCGGAGGAGCCGCTGCCGCCAGCTCATGCGTCAGCCGCGCCTTGAGCTGATGGATCTCGGTGTGCTCATCACTCCACTCCCGCAACGTGCGCCGCATCACTCCACCTCCTCGCAAGCCCCCCCGCCTGCCCACCCCACCAGACCACGAAGCGTGCCAGCCCTGCACCCCCGACACCACGCACGGCGCCCGATCACCGCCTTGCATTTTCTTCGCGCCAACCCGCAAACAGCGCAAAAAATGCGCACCAAACTCAGGAGCCCGCTGTGAACCTCCAGACCCTCCTCGTCCCTACGGACTTCTCACCCCACGCCGAGCACGCCCTCACCTACGCCGCCGAGCTCGCCGCCCGCTTCCAGGCCCGCATCCTCCTCCTCCACGTCCAGACCACCACCGACGTCGTCCCCGCGCACGTCGAAGGCATGGAGGGCGTCACCGAGGCCTACTTCCGACTCATCGCCGACCAGGAGCGCCAGGCCCGCGCGCACCTCGACGCCACCCTCGCCAGCCTCCGCGCGCGCGGCATCGAAGGCGACGCCGAGCTGCGCAGCGGCGCCCCCTGGCGAGCCATCCTCGACGCCGCCCAGGAGAGCCACGCCGACCTCATCGTCATGGGCACCCACGGGCGCGGACCCCTCGCCAGGCTCCTCCTCGGCTCCGTCGCAGAGCGCGTCGTCCGCGCCGCCACCTGCCCCGTCCTCACCACCCGACTCCCCGAAGCCGAGTAGAAAAAAAGCCCGCGCGATCACACGATCGCGCGGGCCCCAGCGCGGGCGCCGTCAGCGCCCCGACCCTCACACGAGGGCCTGACGCACCTTCTCCACCAGCCCGTCAAAGCCGTCGTTGGACGACACCACGTGGTTGATCTTCAGGTTCTTGATGTCGTCCCCCGACACCGCACCCTCCGAGAGCACCACCACGCGCACCGAGTTGTAGCTCAGGCTCTTGCGCATCATCGCCACCAGGCGAAGACCGTCCATGCCGTCCTTCACCTCAGCCACCAGCACGTTCGGCTTGGCCTGGCCCAGGAAGAAGCCCGCCTCCACCACGTCGTCGCTGCCCGCGATGTCGTGATCGCGGCCCATCTGGCGACGGAGCAGCTCCGGCAGCGCCGCGTCCGACGCGTACACCACCACCCGCTTCTCGTCGCTCACCGTGAAGGGGTTCGGCATGCTGTAGCGATCCAGGAAGTCGATCAGCACGCCGCGCTCGATCCGGTAGTGACCGCCCGGCGTGCGGAACGCGCGGATCTCACCGTCCTCAATCCAGTTCTTGATCGAGGTGATGTTCGCGTTGCAGATGCGGGCGACCTCAAAGGTCGTAAAGACCTCTTTCTGAAAGTTCACGTTCTTGGCCATGGTCTCTCTCCATCAAGCTGTCAACACCTGAGCCCCGAGCCTGAAGGCTCGGGCGTGGCTGCTCCCTCATCCCTCTCATCTCAACGAACCTGCGAAGGGAGCATTCTCTGGAATCTCACCTATCTCCTCGCCTATGTCAAACCCTCTCTCGCATCAGAACACAATAAATCGAAGCAGCTAGCTCCTGGCGGAGCTGCTCGTTCCAACTTGGCGCTGAGGACGCCCGCCAGAGGCTCTCAAAAGAGCACACCTATAGCGCCTGTATCGCTCCTTGTGCAAGCCCGAAGCTCACTTTTCGTCGCGTCAGGTCCGGCGGCGCCCCCCTCGACAGCCCGCGCGTGGATGTGCTAGGCTCCCCCGCGATTCCGGACAGCTGAGGCTGTCGGAGCTGCTTGCACCCACAACGGCTGGGCCGACCACCCCCGCAAGGCAGCGGTGTCCCGTGCGGCCCCTCTCCCGTAGCGCCAAGGAGATCAGGCGGGCCATGTCAGGGAAGACCACCATCGACGGCGCGGTGAGCGTCCCCACCCTCCGCTACCCCTTCAGCGCCGAGGCCGAGCAGGTCGTCACCCTCGCCTGGCTGGAGGCCGCACGCCACGCCGTGCCCCCCACCACCATCCACCTCCTCCTCGCCCTCTACAGCAGCAACAACATGGCGCAGAGCTATCTCCGCGACCAGCGCGTCGAGATCGCTCACCTCACCCCCTCCCTCAACCCCCAGCACCCGGAGCCCGAGGAGGTCCTCGCGCTGGTCTGGAACACAGCCCTCCAGCTCGCCCAGGCCGACGCCGAGCCCATGGTCACCTCGCTCCACGTCCTGGCGGGCCTCCTCCGCTTCCACCAGGCCTCCCTCGTGATCCGCGCCCTGCGGCGCGGCGGGCACGACACCTCGCGCCTGCGCAACCTCCTCATCAACTGCCTCACCCAGCAGCGCCACCGCCCCGCCACCGCCCAGGCCACCCCCGCCCAGGCCGCCGCCGTCGCCGCTCAAGCCCAGAGCCCCGCCCCCGCCCCCGCCC
>CAUJGC010000295.1 GCA_963169075.1 Myxococcota bacterium | reverse complement strand
GTTGGGGGGGGGGGGGGGGTGTGGGGGGGGGTGGTTTGGGGTCGCGGGGGGGGGGGGGTGGCCCCCCCCCCCACGGGGGGGGCCGGGGGCGTTCCGCCGATGAAGCGCAGCGGAGTCGGCGGTTACGCCCCCGGGGGGGTGACACCGCGGCGGTCTGCCGGTGTTTCAAGGATGTCCTGGCCTGGGACAGACCTTGAAGGCGGAGGGCGGCGCGATGTTTCAACGAGCGATGATCGGCGGGCTGGTGGTGGCGGCGGGGCTTGGGGCGGCGGGCAGCGCGGCGGCGCAGGAGGCCGCCGCCCAGGAGGAGGCCACCTCCAGGTGGCCGGAGCTGGCGGTGGGGGCGCGGATCGGCGGCTACGGCTTCCGCGACGCCCGCGGCGGCTCGACCCGGTGGGATGACTGCAGGATGGACGGCGCCGGGCTCTTCAGCACCGCCGGGTGGGGCCGACACCTCTTCGGAGAGGTCGCGCTGGATCTCTACCAGGCTCACGCCGACGTCGTGAGCGAGGGGATGGATCGGGCGTCGGTCCACCTCCAGGGCGCGGCGGGCGTGCGGATGCTGCCCGACTTCTATGTGTCTCCCTACATCCAGGCAGGCGGCGGCGCCGAGTGGACCTCCCTGGAGCTGACCGCCACCGGGCAGCGCTTCGAGGGCTGGCTCCCCAGCGGCTTCATCGGCCTGGGCGCCGAGCTGAACGTGCTGGGCGACCTGAAGCTGGGCGCGCAGATCAAGATGCTCTGGATGGCGCACCCCGTCCACGACCACGGCGCCGACGGCGCCGCACACCACGGGCTCGCCGCCGCGCATGTCGAGGCCGCCCCGGCCGCTGCGCCTGTCGAGATGGAGTATGGCGCGGGCGGCCAGGCGCACTTCTTTATTCGTTACGCGCTCTGAACACGGGGTTGACCTGGGGCGGGGAGTCGAGTAGTGGACAGCGGCCCGCGCGCTGCGCTGGCCCCTCCTCTTCTCTCCCCCCTCCCCCCCCAGGTCCACGTGAGCTTTCCCATCCTCGCCGCGCCCCTCGCCCGTGCGCTCGACGCCCGCGACTATCAAGAACCCACCCCCGTACAGACCGCCGTGCTGGAGCCCGAGCTGGCGGGCCGCGACCTGCTCGTCTCCGCCTGCACCGGCTCGGGGAAGACCGTGGCCTATGGCCTGGCCGCCGCCAGCACGCTCTTCGGAGACGCGGAGCAGCTCGGGGAGGCCGGGGCGCCGCTGGCCCTCGTGATCGCCCCCACCCGCGAGCTGGCCCTCCAGGTCCAGCGGGAGCTGGCGTGGCTCTACGAGCACACCCGCGCCCGCATCGTCTCCTGCGTCGGCGGCATGGACCCGCGCCGCGAGCGGCGCCTGCTCGGCTTCGGCGCCCACGTCGTCGTCGGCACCCCCGGCCGCCTCCGCGATCACCTCGAGCGCGGCGATCTGGAGCTTGGACAGCTCCGCGTGGCCGTCCTGGACGAGGCCGACGAGATGCTCGACATGGGCTTCCGGGAGGATCTGGAGTTCATCCTCGACGCCACCCCCGCCCAGCGCCAGACCCTCCTCTTCTCCGCGACCCTCCCCGAAGGGATCACCTCCATCGCCGCGCGCTACCAGCGCGACGCCGCCCGCGTGGCGGTGCCCGGCGCCGAGCGCGGCCACGCCGACATCGAATACCGCGCCGTCCGCGTCGCCCCCAACGAGGTCGAGCTGGTCGTGGTCAACGTGCTGCGCTACGTGGACTCCCCCAGCGCCATCGTCTTCGCCAACACCCGCGAGGGCGTGCGTCACCTCCAGGCTACCCTCCAGGAGCGCGGCTTCGCCGTGGTCGCCCTCTCGGGCGAGCTGAGCCAGAGCGAGCGCAACCGCGCCCTCCAGGAGCTGCGCAGCGGCCGCGCCCGCGTCTGCGTCGCCACCGACGTCGCCGCGCGCGGGATCGACCTCCCCTCCGTGAACCTGGTCATCCACGCGGAGCTGCCCCACGACGTGGAGCTGCTCCAGCACCGCAGCGGCCGCACCGGCCGCGCCGGGCGCAAAGGCGTCAGCGTCGTCCTCGTCCCCCTCCCGCGCCGCCGCAAGGCCGAGTTCCTCTTCCGCGACGCCCGCCTCCGCCCCCTCTGGAGCGGCCCCCCCACCGCCGAGGCCATCCTGGAGCGCGACCGCGAGCGCCTCCTCAGCGATCCCCTCTTCAGCGAGGAGATCGCAGAGGAGGAGCAGGAGATCGCCCGCGCGCTGGTGGCCGCCCACCCCCCCGAGGCCATCGCCGCCGCGCTGGTGCGCCTGCACCGCGCCAACCTCCCCGCCCCCGAGGAGGTCTTCGACCCCGGTGATCCCGCCCAGCGCCGCGACCGCGAGCGCGAAGAGGGCCCGCGTCGCTCCACCGAGCGGCCCGCCACGGCCACCGTCTGGTTCCGCGTCAACCTGGGCCGCCGCCACAACGCCGACCCCCGCTGGCTCCTCCCCCTCCTGAGCCGCCGCGGGAACATCGGCCGCCGCGACGTCGGCGCCATCCGCATCGACGAGCACCACACCCGCTTCGAGATCGCCGCCGCCGTGGCCGACCGCTTCGCCGCCGCCTTCGAGGCCGCGGACGACGAGGACGACACCCGCGTCGAGCGCCTCACCGAGCCCCCCGAGGGCGGCGCGCCGCGTCGCGGCCCCCGCCCCTTCAAGGGCAACAACAAGAACTTCAAGGGCAAGGGCTTCAAGAAGCGCTGACCCCCCCGGCTGCGTAAGCTCCGGGCTTTGGCCCGGAGCAACGCAGCCGGTCCCCCCCG
>CAUJGC010000294.1 GCA_963169075.1 Myxococcota bacterium | reverse complement strand
GCCAACGGACCCTTCAAGACCCCGCGGGATCTCCTCCAGGTCAAGGGCATCGGGGAGAAGACCTTCGCGAAGTTCGAGGCGCTCATCACCTGCGGGCCGGGCGGCGCGGCGGCGCCCGGCTCGGCGGCGCAGGCGCCCCCGCAGAGCGTCGGCGGGGCGACTCCGCCGGCGGTGGGCGGCAAGGGCCGGGACGCGGGCGGCGACATCGATCTCACCCAGCCGCCGGGTCGCGGCGAGGGGCGAGGAGCGGGCCGAGGCACCCCGGCGGGGGGTGGGGGAGAGGCGGCGGCGGCGCCTGCGCCGCAGGGCGACCTGGTCAACATCAACACCGCCGACGAGAAGGCGCTCACGAAGCTCCCCGGCGTGGGCAAGGTCACCGCGGCCCGCATCGTCGAGCACCGCAACGCCAACGGCCCCTTCAAGGCGGTGGATGAGCTGAGCCAGGTCAAGGGCATCGGCAAGGCGACGCTGGAGAAGCTCCGGCCGCACGCGACGGTGCGCTAGGGTAGTCAGCGCACTTACATCCTGCCCCGTCTCCCCCATTGACTTTAGCCGGCGCTGGCCCCATATTGGAACACGTCCCGCGCGTCTCGCCGCGGGTGATAGAGCGCCGCAGAGGGCACACCCCTCTCCTCCCCGCGCTCTCATCAGGGTAGTCTCCCCAGCACAGAGATCCGGCGCCCACCAGACCCACCTCGCGCCTTCCTACCCATCCCACCGAACTCAAGCGGCCGCTGTGCCCGCGCCGCACCCCGTTAGCAGGAGGCCAACTTGGACGCACTTGATGTATTGACGAAGGCTCGTGAGGAAGGCGGCGACGTTCGGAAAGAGGCCATGGAGCACATCATCCGGACCTCGCGGCAGCTGGGCTGCCTGCCCCTCGTCAGCGACTCCAAGGAGGGCGGCTTCAAGATCCGCTTCGGCTCCATCCGCTACGCCGTGATGGACATCAACACGAAGGGCCGCGTCTACCTCCACGTCAAGGCGCACCCCAACAAGGAGCTCCCCGAGGAGTTCCAGCAGCGGGCCAACGACTTCATCTTCGCCCTCGAAGGCGTCGAGATCAAGAACGGCCCCATCAACTGCTACGGTCAGGTCGAGCAGCCCATCGAGGAGATCCCGATGGAGAGCCTGGAGAAGTTCCTCGAGTACTCCGTGCGCACCATCAAGGAGTGCTACTACCAGACCTGACCCCCGGGTCACCCCTGACGCCGAGGCACCGCGCTTGATGGAGGCTCCCTCCCCCCTGCGCGGTGCTTTTGTGTTTCTTGGCCGCGCGCAGGAGCCTGCATGGACCCCTTCATCGACGAGCTGAGCACCCTCCTGGCCTCCCCCTACGCCTACCTCTATGTGGTCACCCACGACGAGGCGCGGGCGGTCGCCGCCGTCACCGAGGTCGCCCAGGCCGCGCAGCGCCCCGTCCGGGCCTGGTCCTGGGTGAGCGGCCTGGAGGGCGCCGGGGAGGCCGCCCCCCCGGGCGATCTCAGCGCCCTCCTGGACGCGATGGAGGCGGAGGCTTCGCCGGTGATCTTCGTCCTCAAGGACCCGCACCCGTGGCTCGCAGATCCGACGATCCTGCGGCGCCTCCGGGAGCTGGAGCCCTTGATGACGGCCTTCGGGAAGTCCGCGGTCATGATCTCGCCCATCGAGCCGCGCCTGGAGGAGCTGTCCAAGGACCTCACCATCCTCCATATGCCCCTGCCCGGGCGCGACACGCTGGAGCGCATCAGCCAGGTGGTCTTCCCGCCGCGACGCTGGCCGGACCTCCCGCGGGAGGGCCTGGTGCAGAGCGCCCTGGGCCTCACCAGCCGTCAGGCCCTCCGGGCCTTCCACCGGGTCCGCCAGGAGTGGCAGCGCGCCGCCGAGGCCCAGCTCCCCTTCGATCCCGAGGCGTCCCTCCTGGCCGAGAAGCGCCGCCTGGTGGCCCAGGTGGACGTCATCCACTTCGTCGAGCCCGACCGCAGCGTCGAGGAGGTCGGCGGGATGGAGGAGCTGAAGGGGTGGCTCCGCGAGCGCCAGGCCGCCTTCAGCGAGCGCGCCCGCGCCTTCGGGCTGCCTGCCCCCAAGGGGCTCCTCCTCCTGGGGGTCCAGGGGTGCGGCAAGAGCCTGCTGGCGAAGGCGGTGGCGCGCCACTGGAGCCTGCCGCTGCTGCGCCTGGACATCGCCTCGCTCTTCGGCGGCCAGCGCGAGCCCGACGGCGCGCTCCGGACCGCCATCCGCACCGCCGAGGCCCTCGCGCCCGCCGTCCTCTGGGTGGACGAGATCGAGAAGGTCTTCGACATGGAGTCCGGCGGCGGCGCCGCCGAGCTGCGCCTGCTGGCCTCGCTCCTGACCTGGATGCAAGAGAAGACCGCCCCCGTCTTCTTTGTCGCCACCGCCAACGACGTCTCCCACCTGCCGCCGGAGCTGCTCCGCAAGGGGCGCTTCGATGAGGTCTTCTTCGTCGATCTGCCCGACCGCCGCGCGCGAGTGCAGATCCTGGGGATCCACCTCCGGCTGCGGGGGCGCGATCCCCAGCGCTTCGATCTGGACGCCCTCGCGGGGATGACCCGCAACTTCTCCGGGGCGGAGCTGGAGCAGGTCATCATCGACGCGCTCTACGCCGCCTTCAGCGCGGGCGGCGAGCTGGAGGCGCACCACATCGAGCGCGCCATCGACGACACCATCCCCCTCTTCCGCACCTACGAGGACGAGATCAAGGCGCTGCGCGAGTGGGCCCAGCACCGCACCCGCTACGCGGCGCGTGACTCCAGCGTGCTCGACTACTTCGAGACCGCGCGGCCTGCGCCCCGACGCTGAAAAATGGGGGTCCGGGGGCGGCTCGCCCCCGGCCGCCGGAGGCACCCCACAAAAAAGGCATCAAATCACATGATTTGATGCCTTTCTGCATCGAATTGCCTCCGGCGGCCGGGGGGTGAGTCACCCCCCGAACCCCCCGCTGCCCTCACCCGTAGAGGGACATCTCCTCTTTGAGCTGACGGGCCAGCAGGTCCTGCATCGCCTCCTGGGCGCGCTTGCCGCGGTGGAGGACGTTGTAGACCTCCGTCGCGATCGGCATGTCCACCCCGAGGCGCGCCGCGAGATCGTGGACCGCCCGGCTCGTGTGGAAACCCTCGGCCACCTCGCGCATCTCACCGAGGATCTCCTCGATGGTCTGCCCCTGGCCCAGCTTGTAGCCCACCGTGCGGTTGCGCGAGAGGCTCCCGGTGCAGGTCAGCACCAGATCGCCCATGCCGCTCAAGCCCTGCAGCGTCAGCGGGTTCGCCCCAAGCCGCACCGCGAGGCGCGCGATCTCGTTCAGGCCGCGGGTGATCACCGCCGCCATGGCGTTATAGCCCAGCCCCAGCCCCGCCGCCACGCCCGCCGCGATGGCGATGACGTTCTTGAGCGCCCCGCCGACCTCCACCCCGATCACGTCCTGCGACGTGTAGGTGCGGAAGAAGGGCGCGTGGAAGACGTGCTGGATCTTCACCGCGAGCTGGTGCGAATACGACGCGATCACCACCGCCGTCGCCATCTCCGAGGCCACCTCCTTCGCGAAGGAGGGGCCCGAGAGGTAGGCCAGATAAGGGTGGCAGCGGATCGGCAGCACGTCCTGGAGGATCTCGCTGACCAGCATCAAGCTCTCGTTCTCGATCCCCTTGGAGGCGCTCACGATGGGGACGCCCACCGGGATGTAGGGCGCCGCCTGGCTGATCACCTGCCGCAGCACATGGCTCGGGCTCACCGAGAGGATCATGTCACACCCGTCCAGCGCCTCCGGGATGGAGTGCGTCGCCGTCAGCGTCGGCGGGAGCGTGAAGCCCGGCAGGTAGAGCGTGTTCTCGTGGCGGGTGTTGATGTCCTGCACCAGATCCGACTCGTGGACCCAGAGGCGCACCCGATACCCCTTGTCCGCCAGCACCTTCGCCAGCGCGGTGCCCCAGGAGCCCGCACCCAGCACCCCCACCGTCTGGATGGTGTCGTAGTCCCGATGGTGCTCGGGGGTCGGCGTGCGATCCTCCATGGTCAGACCTCCCTCAGGGAATCGAGAAGGGGAACGTGATCGTCTTGGGCGAGCCGTCGAACTCCGGGAACTTGAAGCCGCGCACCGCCGCCGCCACGCAGTTCCCCTCCGCCGTCCCCGCCTTGTCACCCGTCACCGTGGCCGCGCCCACCGAGCCGTTGGGCTGCACCGTGAAGCGCACCAGCACGCTCCCCGACTTCCCCGGGCCGCCGCAGGCGTTCACCCGCGACTGGTAGCGCCCGATCGTCTCCTTCACCGCGTTGCGGCTCAGATCCCGGCCGCCCGCAGGAGGCGTCGCTGTCTCGCCGCCCTTGTCGCCGCCCTTGTCCGCCACTGGCGCCTTCTTGCCGCCCAGATCATCAAGGATGTCGTTGATCGAGCCGCCCTCCGGCTTGGGCTTCGGCTTGTTCTCCGCCGCGGGAGCCTCCTCCGCCGCAGGCTTCTCCTCCTCCTTCTCCTCCGCAGGGGCCGCGCCGCCGCCCGCCGCCTTCGCGCCGCCGCCCCCGGCGGCGACCCGGCTGCCCTTGTCGCCGCCCTTGTCCCCCGCCTTGTCCTCCTCACCGGGAGGCGCCTCCTCGCCCTTGTCGGCGACAGCCTCCGTCGGCTTGTCCTCCGCCTTCGCGTCGTCCTTCGCGCCGCCCGCCGCCTCCGGCGCAGGCGCCGAAGGCGCCGAGGCCGCTGGCGCCGAGGCCGGCACCTGCTGGATGATCGTCGTCTGCTGCGGCTCGCGCATCAGGACCACCACCAGGACCGCGATCACCGCCACCAGCAGCACGCCCGCGACGGCCACCGCGATGATCACCCCCTTGTTGTCCTTCTTCTGACCCATCGGCAGCATCGCCGGCACGACCGCGGCGGCATCCATCCCGCCCTGGCCCTCGCCGCTGTTGACGTACTGCGACGAAGACGCGATCGCGTTCAGGTTGATGAAGCCGCTGGAGTCGTTCTGAGCGGCCCCTTTCGCCTGATCATCCGAGGACTTCGGCGTCCCCGCCGAGTCCAGATCCTTCAGGCTGAAGAGCACCGAGTTGTCGTGGCGGGCTTTGACGAGAGGCTTGTCGTCGCTGTTCTTGGACATGGGGATGAACCTTCCTGGCCAGGTGGGGGTGAAAGGAGATTGTTCCGACTCCACCGCCCCGGAGTATAACCCATCGACGCGCCGCTGTGTACCTCCTGCGGCGCCTCCGCGCCGGGATTTTTTTTCACCACCTCAGCCTACATCACCCCATGCCACCCCACCTCCGCCCCCTCCGCATCTACGTCGAGCTGATCCCCCACGACCACCTCGCCGCCCCCCGCCTCCTGCGCGCCCTGCGCACCCTGGAGGGCACCCTCCGCGCCCCGGACCCCGCAGGCCACGCCTGGCAGGGCCCCCTGGAGCTGGTCCTCAAGCTCATCCTCCCTCGCCCCGGCGAAGACCTCCCGCCCAGCCTCCTCCGCCTCCTCCACCCCGAGCGCCGCCCCCTCCTCCCCGCCCAGCGCGTCTGGCTCTGGGGCCAGCTCGCGGATCGCAGCCGCGTCTACCTCAACCTCCGCACCTGGCCTCACGTCCTCGACGGCTGGCGCTGCCTCCTCCGCCTCCTCCGTCGCCATCGCCTCCCCCTGGAGGGCGCCTTCTTCGATCTCGAGCCGGATCGCAGCGATCTTCAGCTCCTCTCCGATGCGCTCCCCCTCGGCGCAGCCGCCCTCGCCGCCCACGCACGCCCCCACCGCGCCGCGCGTCAGACCGCCGATCTCCAGCGCGCCGTCCTCGACCTCCAGCGCGACCTCGACGCCCCGCTCCTGGCCGCCTGCGCGCCGATCACGGCCCTCCCTGACCCGCTGGTGGACCCCGCCGCCGCCTTCCTCGGCACCCCCCTCTGCGCTCACGACGGCGCCCCGATCTGGCCCGCCCTCGCCGTCATGAACTACACGTCCTTCCTCCTGCCCCTCCTCGGCGGCCCCCACCAGCCCCTCGCCTGGCGCGCCACCGCCCACCTCGGCGCGCTCCTCGCCGCGCGCCACCACCGCTGGAGCGCGCGCCGGGGCATCCAGAGCAGCGTGATCTGCGGCACCAACTGCATCGGCATCCTCGGAGACGAGCCCAGCTACCCCCACGCCCACGCCATGACGCCCCTCCTCCACGCCGCCGCCCGCGCCGAGCCAGGCCCCCTGGAGGTCTTCAACCTCACCGGGCTCCTCTTCGGACCCCACGGCTTCGCTCCGGATCGACCCGTGGATCTCCCGCGCCTCCACGCCTGGGGCGCGGCCCTGGGAGCGGCGCTGCGAACCCCCCCGGCTGCGTAAGCTCCTGCTCCGCTGCGCTTCGCAGGAGCAACGCAGCCGGTCCCCCCCGTGACGGGGGGACACCGACGGGTCGCTGGCGAGCGAGCAAAGCGAGCGAGGTCGCTCCCAGCGGCGGTGTCCCCCCGTCACGGGGGGGACCGGGGCCGTTCGTCCGG
>CAUJGC010000293.1 GCA_963169075.1 Myxococcota bacterium | reverse complement strand
GGGGCCCGGGGGGGGGGGGGGGGGGGGGGGGGCGCGGGGGGGGGGGCGGCCCCCCCCCCCCCGGGGGGGGGGTTGCCGTCACAGGCGAGGCAGGCTGCGTTGCCTCAGAGGTGGAGGCCGCACTCGGTCTTGTCGGAGCCGCGCCAGCGTCCGGCGCGGAGGTCTTCGCCTTCGCGGACGGGCTGGGTGCAGGGGCGGCAGCCGATGGAGGGGTAGCCGTAGTCGTGGAGGATGTTGTAGGGGAGCTGGCGATCAAAGACGTATTGCCAGATCTGGCGCTCGGTCCAGTTGGCGAGGGGGGCGACCTTGACGACGTTGAACTTGCGGTTGAGGGCGACGATGGGGGTGTCGGCGCGGGTGCCGGCTTGATCGCGGCGGAGGGCGGTGACCCAGCCGGTGCGGCCCTGGAGGGCGCGGCGCATGGGGAGGACCTTGCGCATGAGGCAGCACTGATCGCTGTCGCGGCTCCACAGCTCGGCGCCGAAGCGCTCGGCCTGGGCGTCTACGGAGAGGTCGGGGGCGTAGCGGGTGAAGGCGCGGCCGTAGCGATCCTCCAGCTTGCGGATGAGCTCGTAGGTCTCGTCGAAGAAGAGCTCGGTGTCGATGTAGAAGATCTCGGCGTCGGGCTTGATCTGGAGGGCCATGTCCATCAGGACCACGCCGCTGACGCCGAAGGCCGTGCCGATGGCGAGCCCCTCGTTGAAGGTCGAGAGGGCCCAGGCCAGGATCTCCTCGGGCTCCGCGATCTCGAAGCTGCGGCTGACCTGATCGAGGAGGACCGGCACCCAGGTGGGGGCGTTGGGGCTGGGAGGGAGCGGGTTGGGGTTCGACATCATGGCAGCGCCTCGTTATTCTTTACCGTTCTGATGTGGAATAGCCGAGCCATTCCCGAGCAGAACGCTATGCTTTGGATCTAGTGATCCCCTGCCCTGAAGTCAACATTGAATCGCACGCGAGGGCGGCGCGGATTGGACGAAGCCCCCAGGCACCCTCTATACAGGGGGTGCGCAGGCCGTGGGTCTGGGCGGAGCCGGGGGTGGAGCGGATGCACGAGCGACGAGGTAGGAGATGGCGATCCTGGTGACAGGCGGCGCGGGTTTTATCGGCGCGGCGGTGGTGCGGCGGCTGCTGGAGGAGGGGGAGCGCGTGGTGGTGCTGGACAGCTTCGAGCCGCTGCTCTACGGGCGCGCGGAGAAGGAGGCGAGCCTGGCGTGGGCGCGGGAGGCGGGGGAGTTCGCGCTGGTGGAGGGCGACATCCGGGATCGGAGGGCCGTGGAGGCGGCGCTCTCGGCGGCGCCGGTGGAGGGAGTGATCCACCTGGCGGCGGTGGCGGGGGTGCGCTCCTCGCTGGCGTGCCCGGACGTGTATGCGGACATCAACGTGACGGGGACGATCCGGGTGGTGGAGGCGGCGCGGGCGGCGGGGGTGCGCCGCTTCGCCCTGGCCAGCTCCAGCTCGGTGTATGCGGGCAACGTGAAGACGCCCTTCGCGGAGGAGGACCCGATCATCTCGCAGGCGAGCCCGTATGGCGCGAGCAAGTTCGCGATGGAGGCCGTGGTGTCCAACCTCCAGGCGCTCTACGGGCTGGACCTGTGCTGCCTGCGCTTCTTCACGGTGTATGGGCCGCGGCAGCGCCCCGACATGGCGTTCCACCGCTTCATGCGCTGCGTGGCCGCGGGAGAGGCGCTGCCGATGTACGGCGATGGGAGCAGCGGTCGGGACTACACCTACATCGACGACATCGTGTCGGGGGTGCTGGCGTCGTACCGGGGCGTGCGCGGCTATCGCGTGTACAACCTCGGCGGGGACGAGGTGCACCGGCTGACGGAGGTGCTGGAGCTGCTCGGTGAGGTGACGGGGCGCGCGGTGCGGGTGAACCGCCTGCCCGAGCAGCCGGGGGATGTGTTCATCACCTCAGCGGACGTGACGCGGGCGCGGGCCGAGCTGGGCTACGCGCCGCAGGTGGGGCTTCGGGAGGGCTTGGCGCGGATGTGGGCGTGGTACAGCACGCGATGACCCCCCTTGCGAGGGCCCGAGCGCGCGACTACATTTCGACATCGGCGCTCAACGCGCCTGCTTGAGGAGCCTGTCATGCAAGACCTCAAAGAGCGTGACTACATCCACGGGGTGTTCAAAGCTGTTGGATATCCTGTTGATACAACAAAAGAAGAACACCCCACGCCAGCAGAAGCCCTGTCTGTCGCCTTGATGACGCTGGAGCATCCTGAGCCGCGGAGCGCTGAGGCCGCCATCGCAGCGATGTTGTTTGGTGTTCTGCGCGGCAGCGACGAAGTTCAGACAACCTCAGAGGCTACCCTGCGCCGAGCAGGCTATGCCTCAGATCGCCTCTTGAGCGAAGTCGACCTGTCATCCAGGCATAGGGCGCAGCTGCAACGCTGGGTGAGAAAGCTGGAGCAGCTCGTACCCCAGGCCTCTTCGAAGGCGCCTTTGGGTTGGAGCGCTTATATCACGCCAGGCCGGATGATGCGGCTGCATGATGAGCGAGACAGCGTGAATATGCGTTGGCAGATCTACGGTACCGCGCGTGTACGCAGCGACGTGCTGAGACATGTCCTGGACGAGGCTTCCCTTGCGGCTCCCTGAGGAGATCAGGACGCTGGATGGATTGCGTATCGCGGACTATCTGCGTCGCATGGAGCAACGCGCTCCCTCCAACAGCTTATCGTTGGAGTTGACAGTGTATGGGTCCGTGGCAGTCTCTCTCTACTTGTCTGACGAAAAAAACGACCCCTTGTCCATCCACTATACAAGCGACATTGACATCAACGCAACAGGCTCACTAAACGATCAGTTCTTTAACTCGTTTTGCCCGCGTGAATCACTCCAGTTTCAGGTTCGCCCTGTTGAGCTTTGGTTGCTTCATCCAGACTGGGAGCGAGACCGCGTGGAGTTGAGCCGACTTGTGGGGCTGATGAGCTGGCGCTTGTGGTGTCTCTCACCCCGCGATCTCATCTTGAGTAAACTTCTGCGCTACATCCGAGATGATGAAGATCGAGATGCTGTAGATTGTGCGCGTCTCGCAGCGCGTTATCTGCAATCCAAGAGTGACTTCGCGCAGGATCTGGAAGAAGCATTGCAGTACTACGCACCTTATGTGAAGCCCGGTGATCTCCGGCGGCTCCGCAACGTCCCTGACGAGATCTTTGAGCGCTGAAGCTACTCGCGCACCATGACGCCAGGTGCGCGTGGGAGGAGGGTGTCGGGGTCGAGGGCCAGCTCGCGGAGGAGGTCGGCGGCGGCGTCCTCGTCACCGCAGGCGACGAGGATGCGGTGCATCTGGGCTGCGGAGGTGAGGGTGTCGGGGTGCTCGGGGCCGAGGTCGCGGCGGAGGGCGTCGAGGACGGGGGCCTCCAGGTCGCGGGCGCCGTGGGGGTCGCCCAGCTCCAGGAGGGTGGAGGCGAGGCTGGACATGGCGGCGAGGGTGTCGGGGTGCTCGGGGCCGAGGTCGGTGAGGCGTGCGTCGAGGACGAACTCTTCGAGGGCGCGCGCGTCTTGCAGCTCGCCCATCTCCCAGAGGGTGATGGCGAGGTTGGAGGCTGCGGCGAGGGCGTCGGGGTGATCGGGGCCGAGCTGGGCGCGTCGGGCGTCGAGGACGTGGGTGAGGAGGAGGCGCGCGCGGTCCAGCTCGCCTTGCCGCCGGAGGGTGACGGCGAGGTTGTTCATGGTGGTGAGGGTGAGGGGGTGATCGGAGCCGAGGTCGTGGTAGCGGAGGTCGAGGATGGCCTCTTCGAGATCGCGCGCGCCGTCCACGTCCCCGAGGTGCCAGAGCATGACGGCGAGGTCGTTCAAGGCGAGGGCGACCTCGGGGTGTCGGTCGCCGAGGTGCTTGCGTCGGAGGTCGAGGGCGCGCTCCAGGAGGGCGCGCGCGCCGCCGAGCCAGCCCTGGTCGCGCATGAAGTCGGCCAGGTCGGTCATGGCGGCGAGGGTGTCGGGGTGTTCGGGGCCGAGGGTGACGCGCCGTCGCTCCAGGACCTGCTCGAAGAAGCGGTGCGCGGGGTCGGGCTCGCCCTGCTTCCAGAGGTTGAAGGCGAGGTTGCGCGCGCAGGTGAGGGTGGCGGGGTGATCGGGGCCGAGGTGCTGCCAGCGGGCGTCGTAGGCGGCCTCCAGGAGGGCGCGCGCGTCGGGGAGGGCGCCGAGGCCGTTGAGCCGCTCGGTGTGTCGGTCGAGGGCGCGGAGGGTGTCGGGGTGGAGGTCGCCCTGGAGTTCAGCGCGGGCTTCGAGGGCGCGCTCGGCCAGGTCGCGCCAGGCGGGCTCGCCCTGGAGGAGGTGGGTGTGGGCGAGGGCTTCGAGGGCGTCGGGGTGCTCTTCGAGGGCGATGGACTCGGCCTGGAGGGCGGCGGTGCGCTCGAGGTCGCCGGTCTCCAGGGCGGCGCGGGCGAGGTCGAGGAGGACGGCGGCGCGGAGGTGGGGCTCGGGGGGGTCTGGGGGTTCGAGGGCGCGGCGGAGGAGGTGTTCGGCCAGGTAGGGGTGGCGGGCGCGGAGGAGCGCGGCGCCTGCGGCGCGCAGGAGCGCGAAGCGGGCGGCGGGGCTGAGGAGCGGGGCCAGGGCGGCGGCGTGCTCGGGGGCCTCGGGTGCGGTGAGCAGGTCGGCGGGGGCGGCGACGGCGGCGAAGGCGGCGAGGAGCGCGGCCTCCAGGGCGGCGAGGAGCGCGTCGGAGGGGGTCGCCCAGAGGGCGCGGAGGGCCTCCTGGGCGGCCAGGGGGAGGTGGAGGGCCTCGGGGTCGTCGCGGAGGGCGGCGACGCCCCAGAAGGTGGCGGCGTCGAGGGGCTGGGCGGTGGCGGTGAGGAGGGCCTCGGGGTCGCCGCCGGGGTGGAGGGCGGCGGTGGCGGCGTGGAGGAGGCGCGCCGAGATCGGCAGGTGGCTGGGGAGGACCCCGAGGAGCGTCGCCAGGAGGGGGGCGTCGCGCTGGATGAAGGCGGCGGCGCGGGTGAGGAGGGCGGCGAGGCGGAGGGCGTCGCCGCCGCGCTCCAGGCCGGCCTCCGCGAGGGTGCCGAGGAGGGCGGGTCGGGCGTGGGCGCGCAGGAGCCAGGCCTCCAGGGCGGCGGCTTCGGCGGGGAGGGCGCCGCCGCGCCAGAGCCCGGCGGCGACGACGAGGGTGAGCGGGAGGCCGCCGAGGAGCGCGACCGCGCCGGGCTCGGGGCGCGGCGCGGCGTCTTCGGGGAGGTCGGCGGGCTCGGCTTCCAGGAGGGCGTCGACCAGCGCGGCGGCGTCATCCGCCGCCAGGGGGGCCAGGGTGACGATGTGGTCGGAGAGGTCCGCCCAGGGGGTCCGGGCCACCAGGAGGCAGCGCGCGACGGGGTGCGGGGCGAGCCAGACCGCGAGGGCGTCATCCTGGAGGTCGGCGGGCGCGCCGTCCACGATCCAGAGGCAGGGCTGGTTGCGCTCGCCCAGGGCGAGGCCGATCCGCCCGCGCAGCTTCTCGGGGGGGATGCTGGCGACGTCCAGGTGGAGGCGCTGACCGATGACGGCGAGCTGTCGCTCCAGGCTGAGGAGGGGATCGCCCTCCCCTGCGGCGCGGAGCCAGAAGACGCCGCCGGGCCAGGGGGCCGCCTCGCGCTGCGCGAGGTGCGCGGCGAGGGCGGTCTTGCCGGACCCGGGCGGGCCGCAGAGCTGCACCACCGGGGGGAGGGCCAGGGGCGCCGCGGCGTCGAAGGGCGCAGGCTCCAGCTCGGCCAGCAGGCGCTCCACCTCGGCGTCGCGGCCGATGAGGCGAGGCGGCGCCGGGGGTTGCTCAGGGCTCCAGGTCAGCGAGGTCAAGGCGAGCGGGCTCCATCATTCCACAGAGCTGCATGATCATCACCCATCATGCAGCCCAGCTCAACACTACCTCAGCGCGGCGCGCACACAGCCACCAGCGGCCCGCCGCCCAGCGGCGTCTTGTTCTGACAGGAGACGTCCAGCCCCAGGCCCTCGGGGCAGCGCCCTGCGCCTGGAGTCCCACTCCCGCATAGGGCCGCGCACCGGTAGGCGCCGTCCAGCATCGCCACGCAGCGCGCGTCCGTCGGGCACTCGGCGTCTCCCGAGCACGCCGCCGTGCAGTAGCCGTTCGCCGGCCACTCCTCGCCGCGCAGGCACTCGCCGCCGCGGCACTCGCTGCCCTGGGCGCAGAACGCCGCGAAGTCCTTCAAGCCCTCCGGGAAGCAGACCGGCTCCCAGACCCGACGCGCGCCCGCCACCACCGGCAGCTCCGCGCAGGTCAGCCCCGGCGTGTTGTTGCACGCCATGCAGTCCTTCACGCAGTGACGCCCGCCGCCCGCCACCCCCGACACCCCGAAGTCCACGCACGACTCCCCCGCCGCGCACCCCGTCGCGCCACAGTCCGCCGCCGTGCAGTACCCCGCCGCCCAGGCCGCCGCGACGCCCCCCGCGCACTGCTCCGCCCCCCGACACAGACACTCCCCGCCCGCGCAATCCCCGTCCGCTTCGCACGCCTCGCCGGTGCTCGCCCCGGTCGTGCAGGCCCCGGCGACGCAGAGCCCGTCCGGGCACGTCCGCGTCGTCACCGCGTCGCCCCGCGCGTTGCACGTCTCCAACGTCACCGAGTCCAGGCACATCGACGCCCCAGGCGTACACGAGAACGGCGGCGGCCCGCAGACCCCGCCCTGGCAGACCTCCCCCGCCTCGCACGGCGCCGCCGTCACCGAGTCCCCGTCCGGGTTGCACACCCCCGCGCTCTCCGGGCTCACGCACACCCGCTCGCCGGGGCAGCAGACCCCGCAGGGGTCCGCGGCGTCCGGCGCGGCGTCCGGCGCGGCGTCCGGCGCCGCGACGTCCGGCGCCGCGTCCACGGGGTCCGGGAGCTTCGCGTCCTGTCCCCCCGACGCCGCGTCCTCGGAGGACGCGGCGTCCTCCAGGCCGCCGTCTGCGGCAGGCGGCTCCTGCTGGACCGCCTCGGGGCAAGCTGTGAGGAGGAGCGCGGCCAGGAGCGCCGCAGCGTGCAAAGAGGTGCGCTGAGAGGTCGTCATCGGGATCACGCTCCGCTGCTCCCCCCGCCATATGCGGGGGGACACCTCAGCATAGCACCGACGCGCGCCGCTGTCGCGTCCTGGCGCGCAGGGATCACGCCTCGGACTTCAAGACGCCGTAGAGCGCCACCGCGCGCTTGGGGCGATCCCCCTTGAACCCGTTCATCAGCGTGCGGAAGAAGCCCGCCAGCTCGGGGTTCGCGCGGCGGAGCAGCCAGCGCATCGCCTGGAGCTTCTGGTCGTCGCTCCCGGTCTGCGCGAGGTTCTTGAAGAGGTCCAGATCCTGGGCGTCGTTGCGGATCGCCAGCAGGTCGATGGCCTTCTGGCGCACCTCCGGGTTGAAGTCCGCTGTCGCCGCGATGCGGCGCACCAGCGGCAGCCCCTCCAGATCAAGGAGGAGCACCGCGTCCCAGCCGTCCGTGCGGATGTTGGCCGCCTCGTGCTGGAGCATCAGGAGGTAGACCTCGTCGCGGAGCGCCTTCGGCAGCGCCCCCACCAGGTCCACATAGCCCTCCGGCGGGCGCTGGAGCGCCCGCGAGAGCGCCTTGATGCCCTTGTCCCGGTCCAGCTCCAGCAGGAGGAGCGTGGCCTTGAAGCGGATCTGGGGGTCCGTGTCGCCCACCAGCACGTCCAGCACGCTCAGGGTGTTCTTGGCCCGGATGCGCGCCAGCCCGTCCAGCGCGATCTGCTTCACCGCCGGGTCGCGGTCGCGCACCTTGAACATGAGCGCGCTCGCCGCCTCGTCGGAGTTGATCTGGCTGATCGCGAAGAGGAGCCCGCGCTGCACCTCCGGGTCGCGCGCCTTGTTCAGCGCGTCCTGGAGCGTCTTCACCGAGGTCGGGTCCGCCAGGAGCGCCATGCCCTCGATGGAGAGGCGGCGCACCTCGGCGTCGCCGTCGTTGATCGTGCGGCTCAGGATCTGGGTCGCCACCGGCGTCCGCGTCCAGGCCAGGCCGACGATGGCGTCGCGGCGCTCCTCGATGTTGGTCGAGCGCTCCAGCTCCTGGAGGCGCTTCACCGCGTCCGCGGCGCCGGTGGCGCCATAGAGGCGGTAGTAGGCCCGGCGCGTGTCCTTGTCCTGGGAGCCGGCGTCCAGCACCGAGGTCGCCAGCCCGAGGGGCGGCTTGACCTTCATCTCCAGGACCCGGTCGATGATGGCGATGCGCTCGGCGTCGCTCGGGGCGCTCTGGATCGAGCCGATCAGGCGATCCACGGCGCTCCCGTCGCGCCGCGTCGCCAGGTAGTCCAGGCCGAGGCGCTGGACCTGGGGGCTGGAGTCCGCCAGGGCGGCGCGGGCCATGCCGTCCACCTTCGGGCCGCCGATCTTCACGGCCAGCTCCATCCCGAGCTGGCGGGAGGCGTCGTCCTTCTTGTTCGCCAGCAGCCTCTCCGCCCAGGGCAGCGCCTGCTCCCGGGGGTACGCCAGCAGCGCCTTGCTGTAGGGCAGGCGCTCGGTGGCGGTCTTCACCTTGACCACCTCCCCAAGCAGCCCGTAGTCGTCGGCGTCACCGAACTCGCCCGCGTAGCGCAGCGCCTCGGCCTGCTGGGTCGGGTCCACCTTGCGGCCCTGGATGCGGGCCTTGAGGACGTCCAGGCGGAGCTTGCTGGGCAGCTGCGGCAGCAGCTCGGTGAGGAGGACGTAGCGCCCTGCCCCGGCGCCGTCGATCTCCTTGTCCAGCGCCGCCAGGCCCTTCTTGTCCTTCTGGGTCGCCAGCGCCACGATGGCGGCGCGCCGCAGCTCGGGGTTGGTGTTCTCCAGGAAGGGGGTCAGGCGCTCGTTGAGCTTCTTGTCCTCCAGGAGCCCCGCCGCCAGGATCGCGTGCGCCCGCTGGAGGGGGTCGCTGGCGTCCAGGCCCGCCTCGATCTCGGGGCGCAGCTCCTCGGCCAGCTCCTTGGTGACCCGCGCCTCCGCAGGCGAGGGGATCAGGGTGACCGCCTGGAAGCTCAGCGCGGACAACAACAGGGCGATGACGATGACGCCGTAACGTTTCATGAAGAGCCCACCTGCGCGCAGCGGGGGGGGGGGGGGGGGGGGGGGGGGGGCCCCCCCCGAAAGTTATAGGAAAAAGGGTAAAAATAAAAAAAAAAAAAAAAAGAAAGAGGGGGGGGT
>CAUJGC010000292.1 GCA_963169075.1 Myxococcota bacterium | reverse complement strand
GGGACGCTCTGCGGGGGTAGGCGGGGTGGGGGGCGGGGGGCGCGCCCCCCCGCCCACCGAGGCTGCGCGATCCTGAGAGAGTAAAACACATCAAATCATGCATGATTCGATGTGTTTTGTTTTCTTGGCGAGGGTTTTTCGGGAGCCTCCGGCGGCTGGGGGCAGCGCCCCCAGACCCCCTCCCAGGGCTTGCGCCACGTCCGGGAAGCGGTATAGGCTCCGCGGGCGCGCTGCCGCGTGTCGTTGAGGTCTGCTCCTGGAGGTCGTCCATGTCCGCTCGTCGCCTTGTGATCCTGCTCGCCTCGCTGGGGCTCCTGCTCGCCGCCTGCGGCGATGAAGAGGCGACGCCGCCCCCGGCGTCTGGGAACAACGCGGCGACCAACAACAGCTCCGGCAGCAACAACGCGAACAGCTCGCAGCAGAACAACACCAACAACACCAACAACGCGACCAACAACACCCCAGGCAACAACGCGCCGTCGGGGTGCACGAGCGACGCGATGTGCAACGCGTCCCGGCAGGAGCGCTGCCTCTCGGACGGGACCTGCGCGGGGCGCTGGGATCGGCGCTGCGCGGGGGCGGCGGACTGCCGAAGCGAGGAGACGTGCGAGGCGCTGGACGGCGGGTTGAGCGTGTGCGTGGCGCAGGACGGCGCGGTGGAGGTGTGCCCTGGAGGGCCGTCGTGCCCGGCGGGCGCGGCGTCGCCGCTGCGAGCGGGCGCGGCGAAGGTGACGATCACGCCGGAGGGCTTCGAGGTGCCGCTGCCGGAGTATCTGGACGGGGTGCTCTTCGCGGGCGACCCGGACGTGATCGACGGCGAGGTGACGTTCCGGGACTGCGGGCTGGACCTGCTCTGCCCGGGGGACCCGGGGTATGCGGGGCCGGACTTCGGGGAGGGGGACGGGCATATGCAGGGGGCGTGGCTGGCGGGCTTCGATCACAGCCGCCCGGCGGCCCGGTGGTGCGAGCCGGCGGGCCCCTGCCCCGAGGATCAGCCCTGGCTGGGTCGGCTGGCCCACGACGACGTGTGGGCGCGGACGGTGGTCTTCGAGCAGGGGGAGACGCGGGTGGCGCTGGTCGTCGTGGACACGGTGGGCTACTTCCAGGACGAGGAGCAGCGGGTGCGGGGGATGCTGCGTGAGGACGCAGGGATCGATCTCTTGATCGTGGCCTCGACGCACAACCACGAGGGGCCGGACACGATGGGGCAGTGGGGTCCGGGGGTCTTCGGGGACGACCTGCCGATCTCGACGGGTGCGGAGCGCTGGTGGCTGGACTATGTGAATACACGGATTGTCCAGAGCATCCACGAGGCGCTGGACGACCTCCAGCCGGTGGTGGTGCAGGCGGCGCGGGGTGACACGGGGGTGGAGGGGGTGGGTTTGCAGGACAGCCGGGACCCGTGGATCATCGACGACGATCTGGCGGTGATGCGGCTGACCCACGCCGAGAGCGGCGCGCCGGTGGCGACGCTGGTCAACTGGGGGAACCACGTCGAGGCGCTGAGCGACGAGAACGCCTGGATCACCAGCGACTATCCGGGTCCGGCGCGGGACTACATCGAGGCGGGGCTGCCGGAGGTGGTGGACAGCGAGGGGCAGGTGCTCAAGGCGGCGGTGCCGGGGACGGGCGGGGTGGCGATCTTTGTGGTGGGGGCGGTGGGCGGGCTGGTGACGCCGCTGCGCGGGGCGACGGCGGTGAACCGGGCGGGGGACACGTTCCGCTCGGGGTCATGGGGGATGGCGGACGCGATGGGGCAGCAGCTGGCGGAGCGGACGCTGGGGCTCCTGGCGTCGGCGCCAGCGCAGGAGGCGCCGGGGCTCTCCTTCGCGTCGCAGCAGCTCTTGATGCCAGTGGAGAACGTGCAGTTCCACACGGCGATCACGGGGCTCCAGCTCTTTGACCGGGAGCTGTACAACGCGACGACGCAGCGGCCCTTCGGGCCGGGGAACCTGCCGCACGCGCAGACGCGGATGTCGGTGGTGCGCGTGGGTGAGGTGACCCTGTTGACGGTGCCCGGGGAGGCGTTCCCGGAGACGGTGGCGGGCGGCTTCGAGGCGGCGGACCCGTCGGGGCTGACGCCGGTGCGTGGGAACCCGTCGCGGCTGGAGTGCGGGGAGGAGCTGATGCCGCTGGCGTGCGCGACGTCGGCGGAGTGCCCGGACAACTGGTCGTGCCATGTGGGCCAGGGCTTCTGCCGTCCGCAGGGGGCGTCCTGCGCAGACACCTGCGGCGCGGCGGGGCTGACGTGCGAGGCGGGGACCTGCCTGCGGCGCTGCGAGGACGAGAGCGCGTGCGGCGCGGGGTTCGCGTGCCAGGGCGGGGCCTGCACCTTCGATCCGGGGCTGGCGCTGGCGTCGGAGGCGGCGTGGCCCTGCATGGTGCGCCCGGACAACCCGAACAAGCCGGACGTGGCAGCAGCCATCGCCCAGGGGCACGTGCCGCTGAAGGCGCAGGTGCCCGGGAGCGTGCCTTTTCTGGTGGGGATGGGGCATGACGAGCTGGGCTACATCGTGCCCGAGTACGACTTCAAGGTGGCGGAGGACGGGGCCTACCTCGTCGAGGCGGACGGGGACCATTACGAGGAGACGAACTCGGTGGGCCCGGAGCATCTGCCGACGCTGCGACGTACGTTGACCGGGCTCCTCAGCGCGCTGCCGCGCTGAGCGCCCTCCGCGCTCCCGAGAGGGAGCGCT
>CAUJGC010000291.1 GCA_963169075.1 Myxococcota bacterium | reverse complement strand
CGATCTCCTCGGCCAGGTCAACGATCAGGTCAAGGCGCAGTCCAAGCAACGCCCCGAGCTGGAGCAGACCTTCGCCAGCACACGCCTCTACTTCGGGCGCTCTCCCCGTTGAACCCCTGACGCGACACGACCTCCGAGGTCATCGAAGGCGACCCCGGAGGTCGCCGAAGGTGACCCCGGAGGTCGCCGAAGGCGACCCTGGAGGTCATCGAAGGCGACCCTGGAGGTCATCGAAGGCAACCCCGGAGGTCGCCGAAGGCGACCCTGGCGGTCGCCGAAGGCGACCCTGGAGGTCGCCGAAGGCGACCCTGGAGGTCGCCGAAGGCGACCCTGGAGGTCACCTTCGATGACCTCGGAGGTCGTCACAGCTCATACCCAAGCAGCGACGATCAACGGACATGGCTCCGGCAGGCTCCGCCAAACGTCATCGCCGCTGCGCGCCGCGTCATCCTGGCAGCGCCGCCGCCTGGAGTCACTGGAGGGGTTCGACCCGGAGCAGGAAGGCGTCCACGGGGCAGGTGTAGACGACGGCGTTCTGGTCCGTGACGAGGGTGCACTCCCCTTCGAGGGCGAAGGTGACGGTGGTGTCCTGGGCGCCGCCCTGAAGCTCCCAGGCGAGCTGCTGCCCGTAGCGGGAGCTGCCGTGGTAGGTGTGGGCGACGACGTCGGCGGGGGAGGGGGCGAAGCGCATGGTGTCGGCGCCGGAGATGTTGGCGTAGACGAGGACGCGCTGGTTGGCGGGGAGGGGGATGGTGAGGGAGAAGTCCTGGGCGGAGTCGTTGGGGTAGCCCTCGACGAGGGCGGGTCCGGCGGGGAGGTTGAGGGTGGAGCTGGGCTCGACGTAGGCGATCTGGTCATCCGGGATCGCGGTGAGGGGGATCAGGGCGGCGTGCTCCAGGGTGAAGGTGTCGCTGCGGAAGGTGGCGTGGCGGACGCCCCAGAGGGTGGGGTTGTCATCCGGCGTGATCAGGGCGACGAGGTTGGGGGAGTCACTGGCGTACCAGCTGGGGTCGAGGGTGGCGTCGGCGCTCTGGCTGATGGCGGCGGCGCGGGAGTTTGCGTCGAGGCGGGAGAGGAGGAGGGCCGGCGCGTCGGTGGTGACGCTGCGCCAGGCCCAGGAGCCCTGGGGGGTGTCGCCGGTGACGGGTGCTTCGGCCTGGAGGTCCAGCGGGGCGTCGGCGTCCCAGGTGGTGGTCTGGAGGGAGAGCTTGTAGTCGCCTGCGGCGCCGTCGGCGGTGGCGATCTGGAGGGTGGGGATGTAGTAGGTCTGGCTGTCCAGCTCGAACTCCAGGGCGGCGGTGCCGTCCTGGGTGGTGGCGGTGAGGGCGGGCTGCCCGTCGCCCAAGGCGAGGGTGAGGGTGAGGTCGGCGCCGGAGGGGCTGGTGGCCTCGACGCGGTAGATGTCCCGCCCGAGGGGCTCGGGGAGGCGGATGAAGTCGATGTCCCCGGCGGTGAGGGCGCCGGTGGCGTCGGGGTCGTTCGCCGGGTCCGCCGCCGGGAAGACGGGGGTGTCGTCGAGGGTGCGGAGGCTGAGGGTCAGGTCCACCGCCTCGCGCTGGAGGGAGGAGGGCGAGAGGAGGAGCAGCTCTCCGGCGGCGGGGCGCTCTCCGACGGTGTTGTAGGGGAGGTCGAGGGAGGGAGCGCTGGTGTACTCCATCACGCGGAGCTGCTGGGTCTCCCGGCTCCAGAGGAGCACCGAGCCATACGCGGCGGGCGGCCCGCTCGCGTCGTCGGTCTGGAGGGTCGCGATGAGGAGGTCGCCCGCCGGGACGGTGGGGTTGAAGGCGAGGACGTCGCGGTCGCTGGAGGTGTGCTCGGCGGGGAGTCCGGTGACGGCCAGGGCCTCGATGGGGGCGGCGCTCTGGAGCTGGAGGCTGTAGGGGGTGGCGGTCTGGGGGCTGCCGTAGAGGGTCAGGGTGTAGGCGCCGTCTTTGTGTGCGAAGAGGTGGAAGACCTCGCCTGAGCGGAGCCCGTAGGCCGTCCGGAGGTCTTCGCCGTCGGCGGTCCAGGTGACGGAGGTGCCCTCCTGGAGGTCGCGGTCTACATAGACGCTGAGGAGGTCGCCCGCCCGGAGGGTGACGCTGAAGCGGTCCTCGTCTCCGCCGGGGTCCAGGGTGCCCTGGAGGCCCTGACCGACGACGACGGTGGCGGTGCCTTCGCCGCTGGCCTCGTTGACGTAGATGAAGTCAGGCTCGTCGTCTGCCGTGCAGGCGGCGCTGGTGAGCGCGGCGGTGAGGAGGAGCGCGGCGAGGCGGTGGGCGTGGGGGATCGAGGGCATCGTGGGGTCTCCACAGGTCGTATGGGGTCGCATGAGGTCATCCGGTCCGTGCGGCAGGTGCCGCTCCTGCTTAGAGCAGGGGGGGGCGGGGATGTGACAAGATTTTTTGCCGCGGCGGGCGCGTCGCTGACGGGTGGCGCCGCCCAAAAGACACACGCCGACACCTTTACGCTTGCTCCGCCGCCGTCTGTATGCGATTTTAAAGACGTTCGTTATCAACATGCGCCCTCGGGCGCCCCGACACGGAGGACTATCCCATGGCAGAGATCAAGCACGGCGTCGTCACCCTGGAGGTCGCCGACCACCTCGTCCCTCCCGCCGAGGCGGGCA
>CAUJGC010000290.1 GCA_963169075.1 Myxococcota bacterium | reverse complement strand
GGTGGGGGGGTCTCGGGGGCGGGGGGGGCGGCGCCCCGGGGGGGCCCCGGCCCCGTTCCGCCGATGACGCGTTGCGGTGTCGGCGGTTCGGGGGCGGGGGGGGTTGCCCTTGCCCCCCCTCCTGGCGGACACCGACCAGCTCGCCGCCTTCACCGCCATCTTCCAGGGCAACCGGCGCCCACCCCAGAGCCTCCACGACCGCACCATCGAGTCCCCCCACTGGACCTACGAGGGCGCCGAGGGCCCCGAGGCCTGGGCCGACCTCTCCCCCGGCTACGCCGCCTGCGCCGACGGCTTCGCCCAGACCCCCGTGGACATCGACGCCGTCAGCCCTGTCGCCCTCAGCGCCGACCTCGCCGCCTGGCGCGACCAGGAGCCCCTCCACATCCACAACAACGGACACACCGTCCAGATCAACATCCCGCCGGGCAACTTCAGCGTCCTCGACGGCGTCACCTACCAGCTCCAGCAGCTCCACTACCACGCCCACAGCGAGCACACCCTCGCCGGAGAGCCCTTCCCCGTCGAGATCCACTTCGTGCACGCCGACGAGCTAGGCAACCTCGCCGTCATCGCCCTCTTCCTCTACGAGAACGAGGAGCTTCGCAACGACTTCCTCGACGCCATCATCCCCCACCTCCCCCCCACACCCCAGCCCGAAGCCTCACCCCCCGACGTCACCGTCCGCCTCCAGGACCTCATCGACCCCGAGCTGGACAACGAAGGCTGGCGCTACGACGGCTCCCTCACCACCCCGCCCTGCTCCGAAGGCGTCGCCTGGTTCGTCCTCGCCACGCCCGCCCTCGCCACACCCGACCAGATCGAGGCCCTCACCCAGCTCTACGAAGGCAACTTCCGCCCCCTCCAGGACCTCCACGGACGCGCCATCAACCCCTGAACCCCCGCGGGTTCTTGCAGAGCGGCACGCCCTCTGCTAGAGGTGGACGGCTGGGGGAGGACACGACGGACCTCCCCCAGCCTACCTCTCCAACCGCCCCCAGGAGGGCTCCCCCCATGCTCTTCGACAACGTCTGGGGACTCTTCTCCAACGACCTCGCCATCGACCTCGGCACCGCCAACACCCTCATCTACGCCCGAGGACACGGCATCGTCTCCTGCGAACCCTCCGTCGTCGCCGTCCAGATGGACGGGCGCGGCGGCAAGAAGGTCCTCGCCGTCGGCAAGGACGCCAAGGAGATGCTCGGACGCACCCCCGCCTCCATCGCCGCCATCCGACCCGTCAAGGATGGCGTCATCGCAGACTTCGAGATCTGCGAGGCCATGCTCCGCTACTTCATCACCCGCGCGCAGCCCCGACGCACCCTCGTCAAGCCCCGCATCGTCATCTGCGTCCCCTTCGGCATCACCGAGGTCGAAAAACGCGCCGTCCGCGAGTCCGCCGAGTCCGCCGGCGCGCGCGAGGTCTACCTCATCGAAGAGCCCATGGCCGCCGCCATCGGCGCCGGACTCCCCATCACCGAGCCCTCCGGCAACATGATCGTCGACATCGGCGGCGGCACCACCGAGGTCGCCATCATCTCCCTCGCCGGGATCGTCTACTCCAAGTCCGTCCGCGTCGGCGGCGACAAGATGGACCAGGCCATCATCCAGTTCATGAAGCGCAAGTACAACCTCCTCGTCGGAGAGCGCTCCGCCGAGATGGTCAAGTGCACCATCGGCACCGCCGCCCCCACCGAGGAGCTCATGACCATGGAGGTCAAGGGACGCGACCTCGTCACCGGACTCCCCAAGACCCTCGAGATCGACTCCGACGAGATCCGCACCGCCCTCCAGGAGCCCGTCAACGCCATCCTCGAAGCCGTCCGCTCCGCCCTCGAAAAAACACCCCCCGAGATCTCCGCCGACATCGTCGATAAAGGCATCGTCCTCTCCGGCGGCGGCGCCCTCCTCAAGAACCTCGACATCCTCCTCCGCGAAGAGACCGGCCTCCCCGTCATGATCGCGGATGACCCCCTCTCCAGCGTCGTCCTCGGCTCCGGAAAGGCCCTCGACGAGATGAACCTCCTCAAGCAGGTCGCCGTCTCCTGACGCCCACCACCCCATGATCGACGCCCTCGCACGCTACCGCGTCCACATCCTCGTGGCCGCGATGCTCCTCCTCCCCGCCCTCTCCATGCTCCTCGCCCGAGGCGGCTCCGGGCGCAACCCCGTCGATCGCGCCGCCATCAACCTCCTCGGCCCCCTCCAGACCGGCGCCGCCTTCGGGCTCGGCTTCATCGAAGACCTCTGGAACGACTACGTCGCCCTCCGCAACATGAAGGAGGAGAACGAGCGCCTCCGCCAGGAGATCGCCCAGCTCCGCGAAGAGCGCGCACGCCTCGTCGGCGTCCTCCAGGAGAACGCCAGGCTCCGACAGATGCTCCAGCTCAAAGGCGAACGACCCGAGCTGGAGCTGCGCGGCGCCCGCGTCATCGCCGCCGACGTCTCCCCCTTCTTCCGCGTCCTCCGCCTCCGCCTCGACACACACGACGCCGACCAGAAGCTCGAACCCCGCATGGCCGTCGTCAGCCACGAGGGCGTCGTCGGGCAGATCCTCGAGGTCTACGACGACTACGTCGACGTCATGCTCGTCAGCGACCCCCGCAGCAACATCGACGTCTACACCCAGCGCAACCGCACCCGCGGCATGGTCTACGGCCTCGGACACAAGCGCGACTACGCCTGCCGCATGGGCTACCTCCGACGACGCGACGAGGTCCACGACGGCGACGTCCTCGTCACCAGCGGCAAAGGCGGCATCTTCCCCCGCGAGCTCCTCGTCGGCACCGTCACCGACGTCCAACGCAAAGAGTACGGCCTCAACCAGGAGGCCTCCGTCGAGCCCATCGTCGATGTCTCCCGACTCGAAGAGGTCTTCATCATCACCGGAAAGGCCGCACCGGGCCAGCGACCCTGACCCCCCATGCGCTTCCTCCTCACCCTCATCACCGGCCTCGCCTTGCTCATCCTGGAGGCCGCCTGGGTCGGCGTCTTCGACGTCGACACCCTCCTCCCCCACGTCGCCCCCGCCCTCATCCTCTACCTCGCCCTCCAGAAGGACGTCTTTGAAGGCGGCGTCGAAGCCGCCCTCATCGCCTGGGCCGCCGATCTCCTCGGCGCCGCCCCCCCCGGCATGAACGCCCTCGCCCTCACCCTCCTCTTCTTCGCCCTCCGCGCCGCCGGAGCACGCCTCGCCTACCGCTCCCTCCTCGTCCGCGCAGGCCTCTCCATCGCCGCCGCCGCCTTCGCCCAGGCCGTCGTCCTCCTCGCCCTCCTCGTCACCCTCGGCGAGCTGCGCCTCCTCGCCTCCTTCGGCGTCGCTGCCCTCCCCTCCTGCCTCGCCGCGCCCCTCGGCCTCCTCCTCACCTGGCCCCTCCTCGCGCGCATCGACGCCTTCTTCCAGCCCAAGACCCGCAACCTCCTCAGCGAATAGAAGACCCCGTCTCGCATTCCTGTACATCGCCCGCCCCGCCCCCCCCCGCGCGCCCCTTCGCCATTGCCAAGCACGACGCGCCGTGTTACCTTCCGCGCTTCGGTGAGGGCTTCGGTACGCCCGCGCCGACGCACCCCGCGACAACGGACGAGGCCAGCGTGACGATCTGGCGACCTAAAAACAACAACCTCCTCGGCGCACGCGACACGCGACGACCCTCGCGCGCCGAAGCCCTCACGCGCCTCAACACACGCGAAGAGCTGGAGGTCTACGCCCCGCGCTTCCGCTGGCTCTTCCTCCTCTTCCTCGTCCCCCTCACCGCCCTCGGCGTCCGGCTCTGGCAGCTCCAGATCCTCCAGCACGACCACTACGCCCGCATCGCGCAGAACAACCTCGTCCGCACCGTCGAGATCCCCGCCGACCGCGGCGTCATCTACGACACCACAGGACAGGTCATCGCCGGCAACAGACCCTCCTACGAGGTCTACATCACCCCAAGGCTCTTCAAAAAAGAGCCCCGCGCCCTCGGCCTCCTCAAGACCTTCCTCAACATCTCCGAAGATGAGGCCCTCCTCATCAAACAAAAACTCCAGAACGAGAACGGACAGGCCTTCCTCGCGCGGCGTGACATCACCCGCGATCAGGTCGCCGCCCTCGAATCCCACCGCACCGACCTCCCAGGCGTCGAGGTCCGCACCAACTCACACCGACACTACCCCTTCAACGAATACGCCTCACACGCCATCGGCTTCATGAACGAGATCACCGGCGAAGAGCTCGAAGAGCTCGAACCCTTCGGCTACAGGCCCGGGGACTACGTCGGACGCACAGGGGTCGAGCGCACCTACGAGCCCATCCTCCGCGGCTCCCCCGGCATGAAGCGACAGGTCGTCGACGCACACGGCATCCCCCAGGGCGAAGACGAGGCCGAAGCCCTCCTCGGACACTACCGACAGGTCGACCCCATCCCCGGACGCAACCTCGTCCTCACCCTCGACATGAGGCTCCAGGAGATCATGGTCGATGAGTTCGAGCCCTTCGAGTCCGGCGCCATCGTCGCCGTCAACCCCCGCGACGGCTCCGTCCTCGGCATGATGTCCAAGCCCATGTTCAACCCCAACTCCTGGACCGGACGACTCAGCACCGAGGAGAAGCGACGCAGCGATCTGGACCCCTTCAAGCCCATGATCGACAAGACCACCCTCTCCCACTTCCCTGGCTCCACCTTCAAGCTCGTCTCCTCCCTCGCCGCACTCAACGAAGGCCTCATCCGAGAAGACGAGACCCTCACCTGCCCCGGCTTCTACGAGTTCGGCGGACGACGCTTCCACTGCTGGAACCGCGGCGGACACGGCACCGTCAACCTCGCGGACTCCCTCAAGCACTCCTGCGACGTCTACTACTACAAGCTGGGTGAAAAACTCGGCATGAACACCCTCGCCCACTACGCCTACATGTTCGGCTTCGGGGAGCGCACCGGCATCGGCATCAACAACGAGCAGCGCGGCCTCGTCCCCACCAAGGACTGGCACCGCAAACACTCCCCCGAGGGCTTCCAGCACGGCCTCACCCTCTCCACCGCCGTCGGACAGGGCGACACACGCTCCACTCCCCTCCAGCTCGCCCTCGCCTATGGCGCCCTCGCCAACGGCGGCACCCTCTACTACCCGCGCCTCGTCTCACGCGTCGAGGCCGCCGAAGGCCGCGTCCTCTTCGACTACCCCGCACGCGTCCGACGCAAGCTCGAGTTCAGCCAGGACTTCCTCAAACAGATCGGCGTCGGCATGGCCGCCGTCGTCAACGAGCCCGGCGGCACCGCCTACAAGTACCGCCTCGACTACGTCAACGTCGCTGGAAAAACCGGCACCGCCCAGGTCCGCGGCTTCGACGACCAGCGCCTCGTCGACGGCGAGATCGCCCTCCAGCACCGCGACCACGCCTGGTTCGCGGCCTACGCCCCCATCGAAGACCCCCAGATCGCCCTCATCGTCTTCGTCGAACACGGCGGCTCCGGCGGCAAGGTCGCCGCCCCCCTCGCCATGCGCATCCTCGACCGCTACTTCCGCGAGATCCTCGGCTTCGACCCCGAGGCGCGCAAGGCCCTCCTCCAGGCCCAGGCCACCGGCCCCAGACGCCTCAACCGACCCGGCGCCGAGCGTGACAACAACGCCGCCAACTGGCGACGACCTGGCGACCCCGAAGAAGAGGCCACCTCACCCTACCCCTACGTCTTCGGCAACATCGGCGGCGACGCCGAGCCCACCGACCGCTTCCGCACCCCCACCAACCTCCGCAGGTTGGAGCTGCCACCCGACCCCCTGGAGTCCGGCGGCGAGTGAGCCATGAGCAGCGCCTTCTCCCTCCTCAAGTCCCGCTTTGACTGGGTCCTCCTCGCCCTGGTCGGCGTCCTCGCCGCCGTCGGACTCCTCAACCTCTACTCCTCCTCCGTCGCCCTCGAGCAGAACCTCTACCAGACCCAGGCCGTCTGGCTCGGACTCGGCGCCCTCGTCGTCGGCTTCCTCGCCGCGCTCGACTACCGCTTCGTCTCCCGCTGGGCCTATGTCGGCTACGCCCTCGTCCTCTTCCTCCTCCTCGCCGTCCTCTTCGTCGGCAGCACCATCAACAACTCCACCCGCTGGCTCAACCTCGGCTTCACCCTCCTCCAGCCCTCCGAGCTGATGAAGCCCATGATCGTCCTCGCCACCGCCCGCTACTTCGCCACCCAGGACCCCCGCCCCGGCGGCCTCTCCCTCACCGACCTCATCCCACCCTTCGCCCTCGTCCTCGCCCCGGTCGCCCTCATCATGCTCCAGCCCGACCTCGGCACCTCCCTCATGGTCCTCTTCATCTTCCTGACCATGATCCTCTTCGAGGGCCTCACCCTCCGCGCCCTGGCCGTCCTCGGCATCTCCGCCGCCGTCTCCCTCCCCCTCGGCTGGACCTTCCTCTTCAAGGACTACCAGAAGAACCGCATCCTCAGCTTCCTCGACCTCGAAAAAGACCCCTACGGCCCCGGCTGGCAGGTCCGACAGGCCCTCATCGCCTTCGGCTCCGGCGGGCTCGAAGGCAAGGGACACCTCGCCGGCACCCAGGTCCAGAAGGGCTTCGTCCCCTACCACGAGAGCGACTTCGCCGCCGTCAACTGGGCCGAGGAGCACGGCTTCCTCGGCATGATGTTCCTCCTCGGCCTCTACATCCTCCTCATCGCCTGGGCCCTCCGCATCGCACGCGCCTCCCGCGACCGCCTCGGCGTCCTCCTCTGCGTCGGCATGGCTGCCATGATCTTCTGGCACGTCACCGTCAACCTCGGCATGGTCATGGGCATGCTCCCCGTCGTCGGCCTCACCCTCCCCCTCGTCTCCTACGGCGGCTCCTCCATGATCACCAACATGATCGCCATCGGCATCCTCTTCAGCGTCTCCCTCCGACGCGGCGAAGCCACCTGACCCGACCCGCGGGGGCCAAAAATAGGGGGGGGGGGCGGGGGGGGGGCCCCCCCCCCGTTTTTTTGGGGGGGCCGGGCCCGCGGGGGGGC
>CAUJGC010000289.1 GCA_963169075.1 Myxococcota bacterium | reverse complement strand
GGTGTTCCGGGTGCCGCAACACCCGCTGCGGGGGTGTTCCGGGTGCCGCAACACCCGCTGTGGGGGTGTTCCGGGTGCCGCAACACCTCCCGCGGGGGTATTCCGGGCGCCGGAACACCCGCTGCGAGGGTGTTCCGGGTCAGGGGATGACGTTGCGGAGGGTGTGGATGAGGGCGTCGAGGGTGTCGGCGTCGTGTTGGGGCTGGGTTTTGAGCCAGAGGAGGATGTCGAGGGTGTCGTTGCAGGCGTCGTGGACGGCAGTCCGCGCGCGCCGCGTGGAGAGGGAGCGCTCGCTGGCGGTGCGCTTGCTCTGGTTGAGGAGGAGCGCCTCGCGGAGCTGCTGGGTGGTGCGCTTGACCTCAGCGAGGATGTCCAGGAGGCCGAGGCGTTCGAGGTCGGCCTGGATGGCGGGGTCCTGGGCGAGGAGGACCTGGGCCTCTCCGAACTCGACCTCGTCGCCGTAGGAGAGCTGGGTCTGCTGGATCCGGCCGCCTTGCAGGAGCTTGTCGCGGACGCGGCGGGCGGCGTCGCGGACGTTGGGGTCGGCGGACTCTTCGTTGAGGGAGAGGGTGAGGGAGAGTCGGCGCTGGGTGCGATCCCAGTCGTCGTCGAACGCGGCGAGATCGGTGACGCGGGAGGCGACGAAGGCGCGGATGGTGTACCGGATGCGGGCCTTGTGAACGGCGAGGACGGGCTGGGTGTGGGCGGGCTGGTCGGGGGTGAGGTCGGGGACCTCCTGCCAGGCGCCTTGATCGAGGTGACCGTCAAGGGCGATGAGCCCCTCGTCAGATGCAGCGGCGAAGCCGTGGTTGGGCATGGGGAGCCTCCGGGGGTGGTGTGGGTCGGGGTGTGGGCAGGCTGGGCCTGCGTCGTAACGTCACCACGTTACGTCACTCCCCGGGAGGCTGCAAGGGTGGATTGTGGCCTAGTGTGATTTTTCGGTGGAGGCGTGCCCTGGCGCGTTGGGGTAGAGGACGAGGAGGAGGCCGGGGAGGACCATGAAGATGGCCAGGAGGCAGGCGGAGATGCCGACCACCGCCAAGGAGCCGATGGTGGCGACGCCCTGGTGCGCGACGAAGAGGAGGCCGAGGAAGCCGCCGAGGGTGGTGAGGGAGGAGGCGGCGACGGAGAGGCCGGTGGTCTTGAAGACCTCGTGGATGCGGGCGGTGCCCAGCTCCAGGTAGCGGTGGTGGATGTGGATGGAGCCGTCGATGCCGGTGCCCAGGACCATGGGGAGGACGATCATGTTGTAGAGGCCGACCTTGATGTCGAAGACGATCATGCCGCCCAGGGTGAAGAGGAGGGCGACGGCCATGCTGGTGAGGCAGACCAGGGTGCCCTTGAGGGAGCGCAGATCGAGGAGGAGGACCAGGGCCAGGGCGCCGAAGATCCAGGGCAGGAGGGTGAAGGCGTCGCTCTTCACGGTGCGTACGACGTCGGAGAGGATGAACCCGGAGGAGGCCACGAGCACCGGGCCGCTGGAGGTCTTGATGACGCCGAGGTCGTCCTGGAAGTCCTGGAGGGCGTAGGCGTCCCACTTGGGGGCGGAGCTGTAGAGGTAGCCGATGGCGCCGACGCGCCCGTCGCGCTCCTGGATGGAGCGCTGGGCCCAGCCGGGGACCTCCGCGACGGTGAAGGGCTTGACGTCAGAGAGCTTGCGCATCTTCTCGATGAGATCGCGGGCCTTGCCCTTGGTGCGGTCGAGCTTCTTGTCCTCGACCAGCTCATGGATCTCGTCGATCACGGCCATGCGCGCCTCCTGCTCGGGGGGGACGTAGGTCTGGATGGTGATGAAGCTCTTGAGGTGGTCGTCGGGGCGGGCTTCGAGGAGGCGCTGGGCGAGCTGCTCGTGGACCTCGCGCATCTGGGCGTCGTCTTGGCCGAGGATCATGGCAGGCGAGGCGCTCTTCTTGCGGCCGACGGCGCTCCCGTAGGAGATGCCGGTGCCGGTGGAGGGGCCGCGGAGCTTGGAGAAGTCGTGCTCGAAGGACACCTGCTCGGCGTTGACCCCGGCCAGGGTGGCCCCGGCGAACGAGGCGAGCATCAGCGTGACGGCGGCCACGCGGACGCTCTTGAGGCGGGCCGGGGCCAGGGCGGGGGCGTCGGCGCCGCTGGTGAGGCCGCCCTCGGGGCGCTTGGTCTGGACGATGCGCTCCAGGGCGAAGATCAGCGGCGGCATCACGAAGACCGCCGCCGCCAGGCAGAGGGCGATGCCCGCCGAGGCGATGAGCCCGAACTCGATGAAGCCGACGAAGTGGGCCATGAGGAGGGTCAGGAGCGAGGCCACCGTGGTCGCCGCCGCCGAGAGCATCCCGCGCCCGCTGGAGGTGATGGCGGTGGCGATGGACTCGGCCATGGGGTTGCCGCTGCGGTACTCCTCCAGGATGCGGGCGTAGAGGTGGATGCCGAAGTCGATGCCCATGCCGATGAGCATCGAGAAGACGAAGAGGGTGGAGATGTTGAGGTGGCCGAAGGTCACCGAGGTGAGCCCCAGCGACCAGATGATCCCCATCGCCAGCGGCACGACCAGGAGCAGGAGGGAGCGCCCGTTGCGGAAGAAGCCCAGCAGGATCACCAGCACGACGACGGTGCTGATGATCGTGGCGGTGGTGGAGTCGTTGGAGATGGACTCCACCTCCTTGAAGTTCTGGTAGGCGCCGCCGACGGACGCCCGCATCTCCGGGTGGAAGGTCTCGGGCTGGAGCTTGTCGATGGCGGCCTGGCCGCGCTCCATGAGGCCGCGGGCCTTGACCACGTCGGTCGCAGGCTCCGAGAGGCTCGCCATGACCACGGCCACGCCGCCGTCCGGGCTGATGAGCTTGTGCTTGAGGTGGCCCGGCAGCGGCGGGTGCGCCGGGGCCGCCGCCGAAGCAGGCGGGGCCGCCGCCGAGGCAGGCGGGGCCGCCGCCTGCTCGCCTGCGGGGGTCGCGGCGCCAGCGGCGGCGTCCTCCATGCAGGGCTCCAGGCCCAGCTCATCGGCGTTCATGAAGTCGTCGAAGGTTTCTTGATCGAGGCCGAGGCGTGTGGGGAGCCTGGGGTCGATCCAGCGGCAGAGCTGGCGTCGCTCGCGGTCCTCGGCGGCGCGCTCCTCGGGGGTGCGCAGGTCCACGAACATGGGGTTGATGTACTTCTTCTGGAGCTTGATCTCGTCCTCCAGGGTGTCCCGGAGCTTCTCCAGGTCGGGCACCGGCATGTAGAGGAGGGCGTGCTCCGCGAAGAAGGAGGGGTCGCGGTCGGTCTGGACCCACTGGGTCTCGGGCCAGGTCTGGATCTCGGCGGCCATGGCCTCGACGAAGCGGACGTTGGCCTCGGGGTCGGGGGAGGTGGCGGCCACGATGTAGGAGTCCGTCGAGCCGGTGCGCGCCCGCGACTCCTCCAGCGCCACCACCGAGGGCGACCCCTGCGGCAGCAGCGACTCCAGATCCGTCCGGATCTCCATCAAGGCCCAGGCGGCGAAGACGCAGAGGGCCGAGATGACGGTGTAGATGCCCAGGAGCATCCACGGGTTGCGCTCAGAGAGGCGGGCATAGCGCAAGGCGAGGTCGTAGGCGCGGCTCATAAGGCTCGGTAGCAAGGGCCAGCGGAGGCTGGCGCGTCCGGGAGCGCAGGTTAGCAGGTGGTGAGGGGCGGGGGCAACCCCCCCGGGGGGGGGAAGGCCCACCCACCCGGGGTGGGCGCTCCCCCCCCCGCGCCCCCCGGACGCAACCCCCCCCGCGCCCGGAAGGCG
>CAUJGC010000288.1 GCA_963169075.1 Myxococcota bacterium | reverse complement strand
GCCGGTCCCCCCCGTGACGGGGGGACACCGACCTCCCTCGCTGCGCTCGCTCGCCATGTGCTCGCTTTGCTCGCTCGCCACCGGTCGCGCCCCGTCGCCCCCAGCGACCCGTCGGTGTCCCCCCGTCACGGGGGGGACCGGCCCCGTTGCTCCTGTGAAGCGCAGCGCAGCAGGAGCTTACGGGGCCGGGGGGGTTGCATAGCTTGTCTCCATCGCCTGGAGTAAGCTCAGACCGTTTGCAGCGTTGATGCGTTGGTGAGGCGAGACGTGACCTGCGGGCGCGCGAGACGAGACTTCAGGAGGTGCGCGATGGGCGGCGAGTCAGTGAGGCGGCGAGGGCTGGGGCAGGTGCTTGGGTGGCTGACGGCGCTGGCGTTGGCGCTGGGGGTGTGGTGCGGCGGTGCGGGCTCGGCAGACGCCATCGGCCTCTTGATCCCCAGCGACCCCGAGCTGCCGCCGCTGGCGGTCAAGAGCCACCGCGTGACGATCGACGTGACCGATCGCGCGGCGGTGACCAGGGTCGAGCAGGAGTTCATCAACCACACCGACCGCCAGCTGGAGGCCACCTTTGTCTTCGCGGTGCCGCCGGGGGCGACGGTGTCGGACTTTGCGCTCTGGATCAACGGCGTCAAGACGCCGGGCACGGTCATGGAGAAGGAGAAGGCCCGCGCGATCTATGAGGGCATCGTGCGCCGCGCCCAGGACCCCGGCTTGATCGAGTACATGGACGGCACGCTCTTCCAGGCGCGCATCTTCCCGGTGCCGGCGCGAGGGACGCAGAAGGTGGAGATCTCCTTCGCGTCGGTGATGGAGCAGACGGGCAACATGCGCCACCTGATCTACCCGCTCAAGACGGGGCGGGCGGCGATGCGGCTCCTGGAGGACTTCACCCTGGTGGCCCGGATCTCCTCCCGCGCGCCGCTCCAGGCGATCTACAGCCCCTCGCACCACATCGCCGTCTCCCGCAAGGACGATCACCACGCCACGGTCAGCTTCGAGAAGAGCGGCGCCGATCTGGAGCGCGACTTCGACCTCTATGTGGGCACCGGGGAGGATGACGTCGGCCTCTCCCTCCTGACCTGGGACAAGGACGGGGCGGGCGGCGAGGATGGGTACTTCCTGATGGTGCTCTCGCCGCGCTCGGAGATCCAGGAGGCGCAGCTCCCCTCCAAGACCGTCACCTTCGTGGTGGACACCTCGGGGTCGATGATCGGGGAGAAGATGGATCAGGCCCGCAAGGCGGTGAAGGCGTCGCTCCAGAAGCTCCGCCCCACCGATCACTTCAACGTCGTGCGCTTCTCCACCGACGTCGAGTCCCTCTTCGGCGCCCCCATGCCCGCCACCCCCGAGCGCGTCCGCGAGGGCCTGGCCTTCGCCGAGCGCATGGAGGCCGCAGGCGGCACCGCCATCGACGACGCCTTGCAGGAGGCCCTCCGCCACGAGATCCGCGGCGAGCCCCACATCGTCATCTTCATGACCGATGGCCGCCCCACCGTCGGCCAGACCGACGTCCCGGCCATCCTCAAGGGCGCCAGCCAGCGCAACGCCGGACGCGCCCGCATCTTCGCCTTCGGCGTCGGCTACGACGTCAACACCACCCTCCTCGACCAGCTCTCCGCCGAGCACGGCGGCTCCCCCGACTATGTGCGCCCCCAGGAGGACATCGAGGTCAAGGTCGCCAGCCTCTACAACAAGGTGGCCTACCCCGTCCTGGCCGACCTCAACATCGACTACGGCGGCGCGGGCGTCTACGACGTCTACCCCCGACGCCTCCCCGACCTCTTCCGCGGCGAGCAGGTCGTGGTGCTGGGCCGCACCCGCAAGGGCCTCCCGCCCACCCTCCGCCTCAGCGGCCGCGCAGGCGCCCAGCAGCTCACCTTCGCCTTCGAGGAGACCGGCGCCGGGAACCCCGAGGCCGCCACCCGCGCCCACGACTTCATCCCCAAGGTCTGGGCCACCCGCAAGGTCGGCTACCTCCTCACCGAGATCCGCGCCAAAGGCGAGGTCCCCGAGCTGAAGGACGAGGTCATCCGCCTCGCCCGTCAATACGGACTCGTCACCCCCTACACCAGCTTCCTCGCCGTCGATGACTCCGAGCTTCAGAACAACCCGCCCCCGCCCCCCCGCCGCGACCGCTGGGAGGAGGACCGCCGCGTCAACCGCCCCGGACGCCCCATCGACGCCCTCCAGGGCGGCAAGGGCGGCGCCGCAGGCGGCGGACGTCGCCAGCCCGCCGCCCAGAACGCCCCCTGGGGAGGCGAAGCCCCCGCCGAGGCCGAGGCCGCACCCGCCCCCGTCGTCATCCGCGAGCGCGCCCTCAACGACGCCAAGAAGCTCAAGGCCGACACCGGCAAGGACGCCGTCGAGACCTCCCTCGCCACCAAGAACCTCCAGGAGGCCAAGACCGAGGGCGACGCCGCAGCCTCCGGCACCCGCCACGTGGACGGACGCCTCTTCGTCCGACGCGGCGGCGTCTGGAGCCAGGACGGCCTCGACCCCGCCAAGGCCACCCGCATCAAGTACCTCTCCAAGGCCTGGTTCGCCCTCGCCGCCGCCCACCCCGAGCTGAAGGCCACCCTCGCCCTGGGCGACAAGGTGCTCCTCCAGGTCGGCAAGCGCACGGTCCTCATCGGCGCCGAAGGCGTCGAGACCTTCGCGTGGTGACCCCCCCGTGACGGCAACCCCCCCGGCTGCGTAAGCTCCTGTTCGCTTCGCTCTCAAGAGCAACGCAGCCGGTCCCCCCCGTGACGGGGGGACACCGACCTCCCTCGCTCCGCTCGCTCGCCATTGACGAGATCGGGTGGGTGCCTGCGCGGCCCGTAGGGCCGCGGGCGACCGCAGGGAGCGGGGAGCGTAGCGACGTCACGTCGGTGTCCCCCCGTCACGGGGGGGACCGGGGGCGTTCGTATGGGCGAGCAGGCCAGACGTTAAACCCCCCGGGGGGGTTCCCCCATACCGCCGTACAAGGCAGAGTAGATCACGCCAGGTGGCGCGC
>CAUJGC010000287.1 GCA_963169075.1 Myxococcota bacterium | reverse complement strand
CCCCCCCCGGCCCCCGCCACCGCCATCCTCCACGCCGCCCCACCCGCCGCCCCCTGGGTCCACGACGAGCCCACACGCCTCGCCGCCACCCCCACCTGGCTCCCCGACGCCCGCCCGCCCGCCGAAGATCCCTGCGAGATCACCTGGAGCGTCCCCCCCCACCTCTTCGACGCCATCCCCCTCCTGCGCGACCTCCCGCCCGCCATCGCCCAGGCCCTCCTCCGCCCCGACCGCACCCAGCGCTTCCCGCCCCAGCGCGTGCTCCTGCACCCGAGCCGCGAGTTCCTCGGCGCCTGGCTCATCCTCCAGGGCAGCGTCCTCCTCCAGAGCCCCACCGGACACAAGCCCCCGCGGCGCCTCCAGCGCGGCGACCTCTTCGGCCACGACCACTACCTCACCCAACACCCCCCGGACCTCATCGCCACCACCGAGGCCCCCGACACCACCCTCCTCCTCCTCCCCCCGGAGGCCCTCCACCTCCTCGGAGAGCACAACCCCGCCCTCTGGGACACCCTCTGGCGCACCGTCGGGCTGATCTAGGTCGAGCACGCCGAGGGGCGACGGTTCGGGTGACGCTCCAGCCCCCGCGCGAAGACCACCGGCGCCGCGGCCACCGCGCACGCCTCTGCCGCCGCGTCGATCGTCGCGTACACGTCCGCCATCGAGGTCAGCCCCGCGAGGCGCCGCTTGAGCACCCCCTCCGCAGGCGTGTCGCGGAAGTACCAGAGCAGGTGCTTGCGCAGCTCCAGCACCGAGCGCACCTCGCCGTACGTCTCCACATAGAGCGCCGCGTGGCGCGTCACCACGTCCCGGCGCTCCTCCAGCGTCGGCTCCGCAGGCACCGGCGCCCCCTGGAAGGCCGCCGCCAGCTCCCGGAAGACCCACGGGTAGCCCATGCACCCCCGTGCGATCATCACCCCGTCACACCCCGTCTCCGCCATCATCGCCCGGGCGCTCTCCACGTCCCGCACGTCCCCGTTCCCGATCACCGGGATGCCAACGTGGCGCTTCAGCGCCGCGATCGCCGCCAGGTCCGGGTGCCCCTCGAACATCTCCGCCCGCGTCCGGCCGTGGATCGTCACCGCCGCGCCGCCTGCCGCCTCGATGGCCTGCGCCACCTCCACCGCGTTGGTGTCCTCCCAGCCCGCCCGGATCTTGGCCGTCACCGGGATGTCCACCGCGTCCGCCATCGCCTTGATGATCGCGTAGATGTGGTCCGGGCGCTTCAAGAGCGCCGCCCCGTGCCCCGAGCTGACCACCTTCCGCATCGGACACCCCATGTTGATGTCCACCATGTCCGCCCCCGCGTCCTGGATCACCTCCGCCGCCCGCGCCATCAGCTCCGGGTGACGACCGAAGATCTGGACCGAGACAGGGTGCTCATCCTCCCGAATGTCCAACATTTGAAGGGTCTTACGACCCTTGTGAGCCAGCCCCTCCGCCGAGATCATCTCCGTCACCACCAGCCCCGCCCCCATCTCGCGGCACAGGAGGCGGAAGGGGGGGTTGGTCACCGCCGCCATCGGCGCCAGCACCACAGGCGGATCACACACGATGTCCCCGATGATCAGCGGGGGCGGCGAGTCAGACGAGGACATGGACACCTCACGCGGCGAAGCCCTCGCGGCGGAGGGCCTCCGTCTGGAAATGGGTCATCAGGGGCTCCAGCACCTCGTCCAGCGCCCCCTCCATCACCGCGTCCAGCTTGTAGAGCGTCAGCCCGATGCGGTGATCTGTCACGCGGTTCTGCGGGTAGTTGTAGGTGCGGATGCGCTCGGAGCGATCCCCCGAGCCCACCTGCACGCGACGCGCGTCGGCGTGCTCCTTGTCCGCGGCCTCCTGGTGGAGCTGGAGCAGCTTGGAGCGCAGCACCTTCATCGCCTTGGCCTTGTTCTTGTGCTGGCTCTTCTCGTCCTGACACTGCACCACCAGCCCGGTCGGCAGGTGGGTGATGCGGATGGCCGACTCGGTCTTGTTGACGTGCTGACCGCCCGCGCCGCTGGCCCGGTAGGTGTCGATCCGCAGCTCCGCGTCCTGGATGTCCACGTCCACCTCCTCCGCCTCGGGCATGATCGCCACCGTGCAGGCCGAGGTGTGGATGCGCCCCTGGGACTCGGTGGCCGGGACGCGCTGCACCCGGTGCACCCCGCCCTCGAACTTCAGGTGCCGGTAGACGCCCTCGCCTGTGATCAGGACCGCGACCTCCTTGAAGCCCCCCAGATCGCTCTCGTGGGCGTTGAGCATCTCGACGCGCCAGCCCCGGGCCTCGGCGTAGCGGAGGTACATCCGCAGCAGATCGGCGGCGAAGAGCGCCGCCTCGTCACCGCCGGTGCCCGCGCGGACCTCCAGCACCGTGTTGCGGTCGTCGTTGGGGTCCCGGGGCAGCAGGAGCAGCTTGAGCGTCTGCTCCAGCTCCGCCAGCCGCGCCGTCAGCTCCTCGCGCTCCGCCAGCGCCAGCTCCCGCAGCTCCGCGTCGCCCCCCTGGATCAGCTCCGCACCCTCCGCCAGATCCGCCTTGCACGTCACCCAGCGACGCCACGTCTCCACCAGCTCCTCCAGGTGCCGATGCTCGCGGGCGTACTTGCGAAACTCGTTCGGGTTCGAGGCGATCTCCGGCATCGCCAACATCCGGGTCACGTCCTCGAAGCGCGCCTCCAGATCATGCAGCTTCTCAAACATCGCGCAGGCCCTTTATAATCAAGAAATCAAACACACAGTGAGGTGCGACCTCTCGACTCGCCTGCCGCACCCCGATCCCGCTGCTCCCGCGACGCGCCCGGGTCGCTACGACCCCTGCGCCACCCGCGCCGGATCGGGGTTGATCGCCATGTAGTCCGAGACGAACTCCACGCCCTCCGGCGCGGTGGACGCCTGGGCGTCCGCCCCCACCGCCTCGCGCCAGAGCACCTTGCGCAGGCTCGCCAGCGCCACCTCCAGCTGCGCGTCCGTCGGCTCCTTCGTCGTGATCTTCTGGAGCATCAGCCCCGGCCAGATCATCGGGCGGATCAGCCACGAGTCCGGGAAGCGCGCGCTCAGGCGCTGGAACTCATACGCCAGCCCCGCGATCGGCACCAGGAGCGGCAGCTTCATCAGGATGTAGATCAGCTGGTTCAGCCACCCGATGCTCGTCAGCTCCGGCATCGCGGAGAACACCACCGAGAAGAGGACGATCGCCGTGAAGATCACGATGATCAAGAAGCTCGTCCCGCACCGCGGGTGCAGCGTCGTATACCGACGCGCGTTCTCCAGCGTCAGCGCCTCGCCGTTCTCATAGCAGTAGATGCTCTTGTGCTCGGCGCCGTGGTACTGGAAGACCTCCTGGATGTCCGGCATCCGCGAGATCAGGGTCAGGTAGCCCAGGAAGAGCGTCAGCTTGAAGAAGCCCGCCACCGCGTGGAAGAGCGGCGAGCGGCCGTCCATCCCCTCGATCCCCGCCACCTCACCGAGCCCCCACGAGAGCAGGTGCGGCAGGCCGATGAAGAGCCCGAAGCCCATCAGCAGGCTCAGGACCATCGTCCCCGCCACCGCCGGGCTCCCGCCCTTCTCCGCCTTGCCCTCCGGCGCCGCGCCGCCGTTGGCCTCGCGCTCCGCCAGCTCCTCGTCCTCCATCGCCTGCTCGGCGCTCCATCGCAGGGCCTTCATGCCGTTGTGCATGGACTCCATCAGGACCGCGCCGCCGCGCAGGAAGGGCAGCTTCAGGAAGGGCAGCCGCCGGAAGAGGCCCTCCCAGGCGTCCTCCTTCAGCGCGATCTCGCCGTTGGCGCGCCGCACCGCGATGGCGAACGAGTTCGGGGAGCGCATCATCACCCCCCGCAAGATGGCCTGACCGCCGACGTGCATCTCCAGCTTGGGCCGCTCCTGCTTCTCCATGATCCCCTCTGCGCGCTGATCTCTGCTCCACCTCAGGCACACCAGGTGCCTCGACGGCCTTATACACCGGCCCTCGGCCCTGCACAACACACGGCGCGGAGAGGCTCTTCCCGGCAACCCCCCCGGCCCCGTAAGCTCCTGCTCCGCTGCGCTCGCAGGAGCAACGGGGCCGGTCCCCCCCGTGACGGGGGGACACCGACCTCCCTCGCTGCGCTCGTTCGCCATCCCTCCCTCGCTGCGCTCGCTCGCCACCGCTAGCGACCCGTCCCCCCCGCGACCCGTCCCCTCCACCGCCCCGACGGGGACCCCCCGTCACGGGGGGGGACGGG